>JBPCWG010000220.1:0-6431 GCA_051009705.1 Methyloligellaceae bacterium
GCAAATACGAGAGGCGGATAGTTCGAAAGTTGTTTTTCAACCTCCTGAAGTTTTGCATCATCCCCATATTCGGGAACCTGTACGATGGGAAGTGACCGCCAGCTTGACGGAGACCATGTGTTCGCCATGAATCCTAACTCCTGAAATTCGAACACCTGTAGGAAATTGCGGGTATCTCGAAATTTAACTGGTTTAACCTGAACCCGGTAAACCCGGCCGAATGAGGGCCGAAACTGTAAAAAGTTCAAGTTATATAAGCTATTGTATCCCCAATGGCCAGTCTTATGAAACGCCATTTTGCCCCTACAATCACAATCAACTTTGTGCCAAATTGCTATCTGGAAACTGAAGCGGGTGGGTGCATCGGACCATGACCATTAAAGAACCGAGTTTTACCATCGGCCTGGAAGAAGAATATCTCCTTGTCGACAAAGAGACCCGAGATTTGTCCAATGAGCGGGCCGAGGCTGTACTCGCCTCGTGCCAGAAGGAGATTGGCGATCAGGTCGGCCCGGAATTCCTGACATCGCAGATCGAAATCGGCACCTGTGTCTGTTCCAACATTGCCGAACTCAGAGAAGAGCTGATCCGGCTTCGCCGCGCCGTTATCCGCCTCGCCGACAATGAGGGGCTGGCCCCCATCGCCGCTTCCACCCATCCGTTTGCAACCTGGCAGACACAACATACGACCCAGCGGGACCGCTATGTCGCCCTCGCCCATGATCTCCAGGGTGTCGGCCGGCGCTTGGTCATTTGCGGCATGCACGTTCATGTGGGTATCGAAGATGATGCCCTTCGCATCGATATTCTCAATCAGGCGCGATACTTCCTGCCCCATCTTCTTGCGCTGTCCACATCATCGCCATTCTGGCAGGGGGAAAATTCCGGTCTCAAATCCTACCGCTTGTCGGTGTTTGACGGCCTGCCCCGTACCGGCCTGCCTCAGGACTTTGGCAGCTTTGGCGAATATCGCCGCACGGTCGAAACGCTTGTCAAGGCCGGTATCATTGAAGACGGCAGCAAAATCTGGTGGGATCTTCGCCCTTCCCATAGCTTTCCAACCCTTGAAATGCGCATAACCGATGTCTGTCCGATCCTTGATGACTCGCTGACCATCGCCGCGACATTTCTGTGTATTTGCCGCATGCTCTATCGATTGCGCCGTAACAATCAGAGATGGCGCAACTATCCCGTATTTCTCCTTGATGAAAATCGTTGGCGCGCCCAGCGCTATGGCATGGAAAAGGGATTGATCGATTTCGGACGCGGAGAGGTCGTCCCCTTCAACGAACTCATGCGTGAACTCTATGAACTTATCCAGCAGGATGCAGAGCATTTTGGCTGCGCCGATCAGGTGACCCATGGTTTGGAGATCAGCAAAATCGGAACAAGCGCTGACCGGCAACTGCAGACATACCACGCCTTCCGGGAAACCGGCGATGACCATCAGGAAGCCTTGCGACATGTCGTCGATCAACTAATCGAAGAAACCCGGACCCACTGCGACTGAAGAGCGAACCGGCACCCGGACAAGAAATAACAACCTTTGAGACCAGAAACCAATGCGCTCAGCTTGATCCCAGCGAACGAAAGGATTTCAGTTGTTCAAGATAATCGTTCCGGGACATGCCAAGGGATTGGGCAATTTCTGTCAATTTGTCGATTTCAACCTGGGATACATATTTGTCCGCAGCCAGCACGAGGTAGGCCGCTTCAAGAATCAATGGCTTGAGCGGAGTGTGCAGCCGCGTTGAGATGTTTTCCAGTTCCTGCAGCGATCCGGCTTCGTTTTCCGTTGCCGACTGGGCGGCATTGATAACCTCTTCCTGGGAGAGATTAACACCGGTAATTTTCTGATAAATACCGTAAACCGCCAATGCCTGGCGATGTTCGATGACCCCGTCGGAAAGCGCCGAGGCCAACATGGTCAGCCACAGGGCCTGCTGGCCGAGGGCAATTTCGTCGGCTTCCAGGAGTTCGGACTGCTCGGCGAACTTCGCTGCAAGTATGGTCGGTTCCGCGGCGATGACCCGCTCGGTTCGTTCCCCGATGGGAATTTCAGATGGCATGACCTGGGCCACGGAGCGGCGTTTCAGAGCCCGGTTCATGGCTCCCGCGAAAATATACATTCCACCGAGGACAAGGAAAAATGCGAGCACAAAGAATGCGCTGTGCCACTCAAAGATGTGAGTGGCCCCGGCGATAGAAATTCCCAGGCATAATAAATAAATTCCAAACTGCATTTCCGGACACCGATGCCGCGTCGGACAACGAATAATCGCGGAGTCGTCTGACGCTTATGATTTCATTTTATAAAGAATATCGAATTTTGAATGAGGATACAAAAAGAACGGCGCTGGTTTGGATTTTCATCCCCATATTGGATTCAATCATCTGTAATTTTGAATTTGGGTCCACTCATTCAATTTTGGACCGCTCGCGATTAAAACCTGTTGACAGGATTACATCCCGATTCCACTTATTTAATTTTCATTGACCATTTCTCTGTACGAGTCAGTGTCAAATAGCCGAAAGAGGTCGGGGATGGAGAAAAATATACCGTCGGACAAACAGGTTCCTGAAACCCACTCCGGCAGTTCCGCCAGTGCCCTGCCGGGTCGCGGCGGTCTGCGGCGCATCTGGGGCGCGACCCTGAATTCCATTCGCGGCATCCGCCAGGGCGCCCAATCGGAAGCGGCCATCAGGCAGGAATTGGCCATTGGCGGGCTCGGTATCCTCTTGTCATTTATTCTCGCTGCAAATATCTGGCAATGGCTGGCTCTGGTTGGCAGCCTGCTTTTGGTACTCGCGGCCGAATTTCTAAACACGGCGATCGAACATCTCTGTAATCATGTCACTCCGCAACGGCACGACGACATTCGGGACATCAAAGATATCGCATCGGCGGGCGTGTTCTTCATGCTGGTCCTGGCCGGGCTTGTCTGGTTTTGTGTTCTGTTGAGCCGGCTTGGAATTGTCGGCTGAAACATTTCGTCTTGAAGAGCGCGGACCTGTACCGAAATTTAACCCTTTGCGAACATGTAGCTCAGCAATTTGTAAATCAGTCTTGCGACCATGAAATCCGGAGCGTGCCGGCCCTTTACAGGCGCCAGTTCTACAAAATCGGCGCCGACAATCCGGCATTTCCGGGCCACCGGACGCAGGCAGTCGAGGATTTCCTCATAAGTGAGCCCACCGGGTTCCGGTGTTCCCGTCGAAGGCATCACCGCCGGATCCAGAACATCCACATCGAAGGTCAGATAGACCGGGCGGTTGCCGATGAAGGAAATGATCTTTTCCAAATCCCAGTTCCTGCGGTCTCGGGACAGATGCAGTTGCACCCGGTCTGCGGAACCATCGATAATTTCCGCTTCCGCTGCCGACAGGCTGCGTATACCGAGGGAAACGAGGCTCGCTCCCGGCGCATCCAGAAGCCGCCGCATAGCTGCGGCGTGGGAGAACCGGTTGCCCTCATAGTCGTCCCTGAGATCTGCATGGGCATCGAATTGCAGGATAACCAGATCTGAGTGGCGCTTTAGGAAAGGACGGGCAGCGCCAATGGAGACGGTGTGCTCGCCGCCGAGCACCAGGGGAAAGAGATCTCTGTCGAGGCACATCTGGACGATATGCGCAATCTGCTCCAGGGCTCTAGCGAGGCCGTGATCGGGCAAGACAGGCGCATGGGTTGCAAGCGAAAAGGCACGTACCGGCTCGCACCACAACTCCTCGTCGAAAAGCTCGACCTGGTGGCTTGCATCGAGGATCGCCTGCGGTCCTTGCGCCGTTCCACCCCCGTAACTTACCGTGGCTTCGAGCCCGAAGGGGATGACGGCAATGTCGCCCTTCCCTTTGGGGCCTGTCTCCCGAAGCGGAAGTCCCAAGAACCCCTGTTCCGGGGGTAGAAAGTCCAGCTTGGGTTTCAATTAAAAACATCTCCTGATTACAGGGCTGAGTTCGACACTCGCCGCCGCAGGTTAGGCGAATAAACGCCGGGACCAGCGGCGAGCGCTCCGCTCCCGCCAGTGCCCGCGATGATACACATCGCTGGCGAAGAGCGGCAACAGGCTCGTGGCTTCGCCAAAAATCATCTGTTCCCGGCCTTGATCAACCTTGCCCCAGGAACTGGCTTCTTTCAGGGTAGAACTTGAGCAGGCCCCGTCCCGGGTATCGGCCACGGTGATCTGCACCGCATATTTATGCATGGGGACATCCCGGCCAAGGAGTTCGGCAGCAACGACAATGTCCTGGGCAAAATTCTTTGGAACACCGCCGCCGACCATAACCAGTCCGGTGGTTCCCGCATGCATCTTGATCTCTGTCAGCTCGCGGAAATCGGCAACGGAATCGATAGTCACATGGGCCGACTTCTGCCGGTGCTGATGCATGACAAGGCCAAACCCGGCACTCGAATCCGTAAATGCGGGACAGAAAATCGGAACGTCCTTGTCAAAAGCAGTTTCCACAAGCGAGGCGTGCTTTTTTGCGTTTTTCTTGAGCCAGCGCCCCATCTCGCGGATGAATGCCCGTGACGAATACGGTCCGGGTTCCAGGCTGCCGGCTATTCCGGCAATTGTCCGGTCGCAGATTTTCAGCTCATCCTCGTCGATATAGGTGTCATAGATCCGATCAATTCCCAGTTCTCGCAGCCGGTTGTCATCCATATCGGCCGCCCCCTGATAGTGGCGAAAACCAAGCGCTTCAAAAAAATCCATATCGACAATGCTGGCCCCGGTCGCAACGATGGCGTCGATCATATGGTGCTCGACGAGATCCCGGTAAATATGCATGCAGCCTCCGGCAGAGGTCGAACCGGCCAGGGTCAAAATGATCGTACAGTCCTTGTCCCGGATCATCTCGTCGAAGATTTCCGTGCCACGGGCAAGATCCCGCGACGTAAACGACATCTTTCCCATCGCCTCGATAATCGGCCGTGAATCATAACTGGCGATATCGATATGTTCCACGGGGCTGGACAACAGAGCTTTTTTCTGTGCATCGGGGCTGTCGTTTTCGGGCGCGGACATGGAAACCTCAAATCTGTTGACTGTCTTGAAGCCTATGTGAAACGTGATCGATGTGGAACGCGATCGATGATCAGACAAATCGTCGGCTCAATCATACAGGGACATCATCGGTGCGTCACGGACAATGACTTCGTCATAGTCGCCGCCGCCATTGAACTTGCTGGCCAGGACTTCGCCATAAGCGCCGAGTTGACCTATTTCCAGATAATCTCCCTCACGCACGCAATCGGGAATCTCAAAAGGGCCTTCGATGCGGTCGAGACTGTCGCAGGTGGGGCCCCAGAATGAGAATTCCGTCAATTTCTCATCGCCCCTCTGGACAAAATTGTTCTCATCTCCGATTTCCTGGGGGATCAGGCGAACGGGGTAGCGAAACCCGTGATGGGCACCATCGTAGAGTGAACCAAAAGCTCCGTCATTGATGAAGAGTTCCTGTCCGCGCCGCCCCTCGACCCGTACCAGAAGGGAACCTGCCTCAGCCACAAGGGCGCGGCCTGGTTCACAAAGAAGCTGACAATCACGCAGAACCTTGGAGTTTGCCACGGTTTCTTTGATTGTATTCATATAGTGTTGCAGCGGCGGTGGAAGGAAGCCGGGATAGGCCGCCGGGAAGCCGCCACCGACATCGACGAAGTCAACCGGGACATCTGCCGCCCGGACGATCCCGGCAACCCGGTCGAGGGCCAGTGCAAATTGCTGTGGATCCATCATTTGCGATCCCACATGGAATGTCAGTCCAAGGCGGTATGTCTGCCTACGGGCGGATTTGAGAATCTCAACCATTTCATTGGGTGCTGCGCCAAATTTGTCCCCCAGCTTGATCAGGCTGGCATTGCCGGTAAAAGGCATACGCACGGTGAGGGAAAGATCGTTCACACGCCCCAGAGTGTTGTGAAATTTGGCGAGCTCCTCGAAACTATCCAGGGTGAAATGGCGAATCCCGTGGGTTTTGTAACTCAGTGAGATAGCATCGGTCGACTTCACCGGATGCATATAGTGGAGATGGAGTCCCTCATAGCCGGCAAGCTGCTGAATTTCTCCCAGGGACGCAACATCGAAATGACGAATACCCGCATCGATTAGGGTTTCGACAATTGTCGGGTTGTTGTTGGCTTTCAGGGCATAGAGAACATCACCGGGAAAATTATTCAAAAACCAGTGCGCCGCCCGCTCCGCCGCGTGGGGACGGCGTAACTGCACCGGCCGCAGCGGATGTTCGACCGCCACAAGGGCCCGGGCCGAGCTGTATACCCGTATGTCACTTTCGCACGACCGTTTGAGCATCGGGGCAGATCCAGACCGTAGTTCTCATCAGCTAAAATCGGCGCCGGAATGAACATGGCGCCAGAATGAATTTGGCGCCGGAATAAGCTGAATTCCATGTTCTGTAAAGTTCTTTTTAAGAGC
>JBPCWG010000221.1:0-13655 GCA_051009705.1 Methyloligellaceae bacterium
AGTGTATTCTCCGGATCTTTGTACTCGGTCATAAAATTTCTTTCTGTTCGATTTCAGTTTTTTGCAATCATGTTTCTCAGAGGTCGCTGGCAACCTGCATGGACTCAATAATATCGGGATCAGGAACTCTTCCTGATCTCGGATCACCCTTCTTGATCTGATCGACGAATTGCATGCCGCGTTCCACCTGACCAAATATCGTATATTTGCCGTCGAGCCAAGGTGTGGCCTCAAATGTTATGAAAAACTGGCTGTTGGCACTGTTGGGATCGGAGGTTCGTGCCATACCCAGAGTCCCTCGCTTAAACTTTAACTCTTTGGAAAACTCCTGCGGCAGATTGGGTTCGTTTGAGCCGCCGCTTCCAGTACCCTGAGGATCACCGGTCTGGGCCATAAATCCTTCTATCACCCGGTGGAATTTCAGGCCGTCATAAAACTTTTCGCGCGCAAGTTTTTTTATTCGAGCAACATGCTTGGGGGCGATATCCGGGAGCAGCTTAATAACGACTCGCCCATAGTCGAGTTCGACATAAAGGGTATTTTCCTTGTCGACCTGGGTCGAGGCTGTTGAGGGGTAAAAGGTCACAACTGCCAGCAACGACAAGAACAAAGGGAGTCCAATCCGTTTCATTTCACCAGACCTTATTGTCTCTCAGAATTATTTCTCTGATCATCATAATTTCGAGGAAGCTGAGTACTAAGATAGTTTCTTTTTGATTGTATTCGCCACAGTTTGAGGAACAAACGGTGTAATATCGCCACCCATCTTAGCAATTTGACGGACAAATTTTGCGGCGAGAAAGCGCGTTTCAACAGAGGCGGGAAGGAAAAGCGTATCGATGTCTTGTTGCATCTTGTGATTCGTTCCGAACATCTGCATCTCGTAGTCAAAGTCCGTTCCATCGCGCAATCCACGGACGATTGCCTGAGCGTCATGGGAATGTGCTGCAGAAACCGTCAAAGTGTCGAAGGTGACGATTTCAACCTCGGTTTCGCTGATACTCAAGTCGGAAATGACGGATCGCAATAAAGAAACTCTTGTTGTGTCATCGAGAAGCGCCTGTTTCCCGTGATGAACACCGACCCCAATCACCAGACGATCGAACAATTCTGCCGCCCTTGCAATTATATCCAGATGGCCGAATGTGACGGGATCAAAGCTCCCGGGATAAAAACCAACCTTTGTCATAAGCTTCTCAATTCAACCGTGTTTCGCAATCACAATGGCAGTTTTAGTCGGTCAGCGGCCATCTGCCGCGACCATGATCGCATTGCAGACCAAAGGGCAACCGGACCGAGTGACCTCTGCCCGCTGTTTACTCATTGGAACTTTCACCATCATCATTGTCGTTTTCTTCATTGCCATCATCGACAATGCGTTCAACTGAAACAACATGCTCATTTACTCCGGTCTTGAAGACCGTAACCCCCTGGGTGCTGCGACCGGCCACACGGACGTCATCAACCGGACAGCGGATTAGTTTACCCCCGTCTGTAACAAGCATAATCTGATCCGAATCTTCGATCGGGAACGAACCGACCAGGGGACCATTGCGCTCATTGACAACCATCGCAATGATGCCCTTTCCGCCGCGCCCGGATGTGCGATATTCATATGCCGAAGTCCGTTTTGCGTACCCATTTTGCGAGGCCGTCAACAGAAACTGTTCCGCGGCACCCAGTTCTGCGTATTTTTCTTCACTAAGCAGATTACCAGCCTCCAGATTGGCCGCTGAGTCGTCCTGCTCTGAGGCCTCTATCTCTTCTCCCGTTGTCGCCCGCCTGATCATGTTGGATCGTTTGAGGTATTCACTGCGCTCCTCAGCCGTCGCATCCACATGTCGCAATATGGCCATGGAAATAACCTTGTCGCTTTTTTCGAGCCTGATGCCGCGAACCCCTGTGGAACTTCGCCCCGAGAACAGGCGCACATCCGTTACCGGGAATCGAATGGCCTGCCCCCCGCTGGATGTGAGCAGGACATCATCGTTCTCAGTACAAACCTGCACGCCAACGATCTGATCACCTTCATCCAGTTTCATGGCGATCTTGCCGTTTCGATTGACCTGCACGAAATCAGAGAGTTCGTTCCGGCGGACCCCGCCGCTGACGGTTGAAAACATGAGATGCAGCCTGCTCCAGCTGTCTTCATCATCCGGCAGCGGCAATATTTCCGTAATCCGTTCCCCCTGCTCCACTGGTAACAGGTTGACCAGGGCTTTCCCCAGAGATTGCGGTGCCGCCGACGGCAGCCGCCAGGCTTTCATCTTGTAAACCATACCGCGGGACGAGAAAAACAGAAGCGGTGTGTGGGTATTGGCAACGAATACCCGAGAAACGAAGTCTTCGTCCCGGGTCGACATACCGGATCGTCCTTTACCCCCTCGTCGCTGTGCACGATAAGCGGATAAAGGGACACGCTTGATATACCCTTTGTGGGAAACCGTGACGACAACATCTTCGCGGGCTATAAGGTCTTCATCATCAACTTCGCCGTCGAAATCGACAATTTCTGTCCGCCGAGGTGTACCGAACTCTTGCGAGATCTCGCTCAGCTCATCCTTGATGATCTGAATAATCCGCCCTCTGGATCGCAGGATATCGAGATAGTCTCTGATCTTGTCAGCAAGTCCGTTCAGCTCATCACCGATCTCATCCCGGCCCAGCGCCGTCAATCGTTGCAGTCTCAGATCAAGTATGGCGCGAGCCTGATGTTCAGACAGCTTATAGGTTCCATCTTCACCAACCACGTGGCGTGGATCGGCAATCAATTTGACGAGAGGTTCTATATCTTTGGCCGGCCAGTCTCGCTCCATCAACTGGCTCCGCGCCGTAGCGGGATCCGGTGCCTTGCGGATGAGTGCAATGACCTCATCGATATTGGCCACAGCTATGGCCAGTCCGACCAGAACATGAGCCCGGTCCCGGGCCTTGTTCAAGAGAAACTTGGTGCGCCTGCTGACAACCTCCTCACGAAAACTCGTAAACGCGCGAATAAGGTCCATCAGATTCATGACTTCTGGACGACCGCCATTCAGAGCGACGATATTGCACCCAAAAGTCGATTGCAGCGGCGAAAACCGGTAGATCTGATTGAGTATAACATCGGGCACCGCATCGCGTTTCAGTTCAACCACGACACGCATGCCATCACGGTCGGACTCGTCCCGTATGTCCGAAATGCCTTCAATTCTCTTGTCCCGGACCAGTTCAGCGATCTTTTCGATCAGCGTGGTTTTATTCACCTGAAACGGTATTTCGGAGATGATCAAAGCCAAGCGGTCTTTGCGAATTTCTTCGGTATGAACTTTACCGCGCATCACAATGGATCCGCGCCCCTTGTGATAGGCCGAACGAATACCAACACGCCCCAGTATAGTGCCGCCTGTGGGAAAATCTGGACCCGGCACAATTTCATTGAGATCTTCTATCGAAATCTCGGGATCATCCAGATAGGCGATACAGGCATCTATAACTTCCCGCAGATTGTGGGGCGGGATATTTGTCGCCATCCCCACCGCAATACCCCCTGCACCGTTGACCAGCAGATTTGGAAATTTGGCCGGCAGTACGGACGGCTCGGTTTCTGAATTGTCATAATTTTCCTGGAAAGCAACAGTATCTTTGTCAATGTCATCGAGCAGAAACTGTGACACTTTTTCCAGTCGGCATTCCGTGTAACGCATGGCCGCGGGCGGATCACCATCGACCGAACCAAAATTTCCCTGTCCGTCAATCAACGGCAGCCGCAGTGAAAATGTCTGAGCCATGCGCACCAGGGCATCGTAAATTGCCGTGTCGCCATGGGGATGATATTTACCGATCACATCACCAACGACCCGGGCGGACTTGCGGTAAGGCCGGTTCCACTCATACCCGTTTTCGTGCATCGAATAGAGTATGCGCCTGTGCACGGGTTTCAGACCGTCACGTACGTCCGGCAGCGCCCGCGAAACGATGACGCTCATCGCATAGTCGATGTAAGATTTCTTCATTTCATCGACGATGGATATAGGTCTTATATCTGAAGGCTCGGATCCGTCCTCAGGTCCGGTTGAATCGATTGTGTCCGACACTTGTTATGAACTTTCTGATTTTAATCTTTCGAGTATGTAGAGCTATTTTCAGGACTTATAAATCAACTAACAAAAACCTGTAGCCCCCTCCTCAATCGATTTGAGACGTCTGTTCCGCCAACTGCAATACAGGATAATTGAGTGGGGAACTTTTGATGTCTCATAATACCCCGTATTACCCATAATTCGCAATGGCAAGGCATCAATATCAGGGAAAAATATACGGATTATTATTGTTATATTTCAAGTACTTAAGTCGAAATTACCCGTATGTTGAAATTTAACGGGGAACATCGACCTCAAACTGCAGTCCCTTGTCGCCATGAACGCTGTCAAAGGCCCTGATTTTAACCCTGGAAATATCGTCGGGAATGATGACACCGGCAAGAGATCGTGTGAACGGTTGCTCGTTTACATGCGGGTGATAGAGAACCCGTGTTCCTAAATTCTTCCCGTCGAGGGTTTCCACTTGCCAGCGGTTGGCGTAGTGCTTCCACCCCTCATCTGCGTGTTTCAAAGTCACATCAAACCGGAACTTTTGACCGGATTGAGCCGTGACTTTCACTTCGACGATTTCAACCTCACCGGCGGCAACAACGGTCGAAACCAACAATCCTGATACCAGGGCCATCACCTGTAAGATCCGCATGGACACTCCTGTAGTTCTAACTAAACCATCAAAGGTCTGACTGATACATTCGGGCGCTATGTTAACTTACCGATCCGGTCATTTACAAGGCAGGGCGAAATCGCAGCTTCGCCGGGATGAATATGGATTCCGACTCAGATTTCCCCATTTCTGCAAAGAAATAATGTACGGTCCCGCCAAAGTAGGTTAAGAGAGATTTTCTTGCTTTGTAGTCCCAGAGGCGATCCATGGCCGCGAAAGGTTCGAAGAAAGTCATTTATGCCGCCTTGGTGGGTAACGGCCTGATAGCCATCACCAAGTTTGTGGCCTCGGTTATTACCGGTTCATCGGCAATGCTGTCGGAAGCCATACACTCCGTGGTCGATACGGGAAATCAGGGGCTGCTCCTCTACGGTATGAAGCGCTCAAATCGTCCCCCCGACCAGCAGCATCCTTTTGGCTACGGCATGGAACTCTATTTCTGGAGCTTCGTGGTTGCGATTTTGATTTTTGCCGTCGGTGCCGGCGTATCTATATATGAGGGTATTCAGAAATTTATACACCCTCATCCCATCACAAGTCCCTTAATCAACTATATTGTGCTCACTCTGGCGATGGTATTCGAAGGCGTCGCCTGGACTATTGCCTACAAGGAGTTCGGCCGCATTCGAGGAAATGCCGGTTTTATGGAATCGGTAAGACGATCCAAAGATCCCACCGTATTTACGGTTCTGTTCGAGGATACCGCAGCGATGCTCGGGCTGATTGCCGCCTTCATCGGCATTGCGCTCGCCCATGCGTTTCAGCTCGACTGGGCCGACGGGGCCGCATCAATCGTGATTGGCCTCATCCTTGCGGCGACGGCCATGTTACTGGCTTATGAAACCAAAGGTCTGCTGATCGGGGAAGCCGCTGATCCATCTCTGGCCATCGGGGTTCGTAGACTTGTTTCCGAATTGAATAATGTCCGCAATGTTAATGAATTACGGACGATGCATATGGGGCCTAATGACATATTGCTGGCGATCAGCCTGGACTATGAGGACAACCTCTCTTCGGGCGAAGTTGAGAACTCGATCTTTCGACTGGAAAAAGCCATCAAAAGTAAGTTTCCGGATGTGAAACGTTTGTTTATCGAAGTCCAGTCGCAAAAAGATCATGAAAAAATGGAAGCCGCTGAAATTGAGGCCCGTAAGACCTGAAGTCTTACTGGAACGACCTGTTGAAAGCGACTAATTCCAGAATTCAGGTTTACTGATCATTAGCCAGAACAGGCAGATCATGCCGAAAAATGCCGGCCATCCAAGCCAGAACCAAATTCTCATCAATCGCTGATAGTCCGGACCTAGCGCTTCACCACGATCAACAGCGACCCGGGCGCAGTTGCGCAAGGCAATTTGAATAAAGACTACCGGAAGCCAGCAAACTCCGATTAAAACATAAAGCAACAGGCTCAATATGATCCAACTTTCCCAGAGGCTGTACCCGGTGACATAGACCAGGGCAAACCCACTGATCGGTTGGATGACAACTGCCGAAGCTGTAAATAAAAAATCCGCAACAATAACCGTATTGGCGGTTCCGAGTATAAATTGGGCATCTTGGCTTCGATCCGCCCAGAACATGAAAAAAGCGATACCCAGACCAGTACCGAACAGGATTGCCGCCCCCAAAATATGGACCAGTTTCAGGAAAGCATAGATCTCCATGATCAGCCTCTATCGCTTTTCTTGTAACGCCATTACAAGGGCGATCGCACCCGTGAGCGGTATCACCTTGAGCAATGGCCCGAGAGGATCACCCCAGAGATCCGGCGCTAAGATTGTGAGAACCAGCAGATAACAGAATATCAGACCAATCTGGGCAATGCCTGAGAGACGGACTGTGCGTGGCAGAATAAATAGAATCCCAAGGACAATATCGGCGACAGCCCCGAGCGCCACCAGCAGATGCGCGAACAATGATGACACGCCGCCCTGCACCAGTACATTTACACCCGCTGTAAATACTGCGGGGATGAAAGTGATTACACCGGTCACAATCCAGAAAAACGCAATCAGAAGTTGAAGTATGGGCGTCCAGAAAAACAATCGAGCATGTACGCGATCCTGGATTGTAGCGGGCTGGTCTTCGAGAATCTCCTGAAAGCTACGCGCCCGCACGCCCGTTGCCTTTTCAAACGGGATAGAATCCACAACACTATCATAAGTAAGTTGCGCTATGGATGTACTGCGCATCGCCGTATTGTGTCCGAGCCATCCGATAAAGTCACCTATCCATAGAGCGGGTTTTAGAAGGCTCAGGGGTATGTACAGGGATCGCGCACGAGGAAATCCGAGCCAGCGGCGCAATGATCGAAAGATTTCACCTAGTTCCTCGGCATCCGGCCCGGCGGCAAAGAGTGTCGTGTGATTGACTGTTTCAAAGTTTTTGCCCCCAACAAGATTGGCAATTCCCATGGCCAGATCTTCCAGCGCAATGGGTTGGAATCTCTGTTTCCCAGATCCGGGAACGGGAAGAATCAAAGGCAGACCGGCCAGGCCGCGCATCAGCGACGTTCCCCCGAAACTTCCTCTGCCAATCACCAGAGAAGGTTTGACAATGACCCAATTCAGTTTTGTTTTTTCGAGTTGTCTGTCTGCTTCCACCTTACTCTGCGCATACGCTGTATTGATTTCAGTTTCAGCACTCATCGCCGATATATGCACGAGCCTCTGGACACCGGCTGTTTCACAGGCTTTGAACAAAGCCTCGGTAGCCGTTGCATGGATGCGCTGAATGTCATCTCGGAAGGTGGTTTGCAGAATGCCTACACAATTGATAACGACATCAATGTCGGCCAGATAGGGGCGCCAGTCATCAGGAGAAAGCAGCTGGTTAAAATCGGTGTGCTGCCAGTCACAATTGGGGATCAACCGCCGGCCTAGTGCGACGTCACGCCCGCTGCAAATGACCGTGTGGCCTTGTCGGTAAAGAGCCCTGACAATCTCCTGACCGATAAACCCGTAAGCTCCCGTAACGAAACAGCGCATAGACCGCTCGAAGTCTCCCATTGCGCAGACACTGGAGGATGAATGCACACCTGACAACACCGAAATCAAAACACATCAAAAGACGTTTCAGGAGCCGTTGTCCACCGATCCCGTGTGCCCATCGAAATTAAGAATAGTGTGCTGCCGGTTCACTAAATAAGAATAATGTGCTGCCGGTTCACTAAAATGGTATTTCGTCATCCAGTTCTTTTTCAAACTGGGAGCCAGATTCTCCTCCCGAAGATGGAAAGGAGTCGTTGGAACGACCACCGCTATATCCGCCCTGGGTGCTTTCTCCCATGCCACCGGCATTTCGAGAATCCAGCATGGTCAGCTGGGAGTTAAAACCCTGCAGGACGACTTCAGTGGAATAGCGTTCCTGGCCCTGCTGATCTTCCCATTTGCGTGTTTGCAGCTGGCCTTCCAGATAAACTTTGGAGCCTTTTTTCAAATATTGCTCGGCAATCCGGCAAAGGCCTTCATTGAAAATGACCACCCGGTGCCATTCGGTTCGCTCGCGCCGTTCTCCCGAAGACTTGTCGCGCCAATTTTCAGAAGTTGCCACTCGTAGATTACAGATAGGCCGCCCGTCCTGCGTATTTCTGATTTCCGGATCAGCTCCGAGATTTCCGATCAAAATTACTTTGTTGACACTTCCTGCCATCTCTTACTCCTAGCTCTGAATTGTCCTCGCAGGTCATCTGCAAAAGGGCATGCCTATTTCAGTCAAACGAATCGTTCACAATGAGACGCACACTAGCTGTTTGACTTATGAGAGGCCCCTATTTCCTTGAAGCTTTCCACATTCGATTTAGAATAGCCCTGCCTAATCAAGAATTTAGTTCACTTTTTGTTCTTATGCCATTATTGTTGCCGATTGTCCAGTCCAGGCGTCTGATTCTGGTAGGGGCGATTCTACAATTGCCCCCCGGAAAATCAGGAATTCACCCTTAACTTATTCACATATAGTGTCTTTTCGCGCTGCCAAAGGCCATCTCGCCATGCGGCAGAGGGATTCTTTCGCGGAAGCTTTTAGAACCAGGGCTGAGTCGCAGGTCCGCAACGTCAGTTGACGGGCCATTCCAATATGGTCGAGGCCGTTTTCTTTTCGCGCCAACCGGTCGGCGACACTCTCGGAGATTTCCGGCGTTCCACAGGAAAGAGAAATCCAGAAACTCACGATTTTCCGGGCATAACCCTCTGGATCCCGGTTATTGAATTCGTCAAGTTTGGCCCGCCATTCCGTTTTCGTCGGCCAGTTTTCGTCCGAAGCATCTTCGAGCAATCCGGCACTTTCCATCTTTTTCTCAAGGTCTTTGCGCAATTTGTCATTTTCCAGCGCCTTGAGTGCTTCCGCCAACTCTTTCTGCTCTTCGCTTGTCAGCCCGGCCGTCGAAAGATTGGTAAGATCTGCAAGCTCAAGACTCGTTTTGGAGCCCGGAAATGTCGCCCCCCAGATCCTGACAAACTTCATATCCGTCCCCTTCAGAGAGGCTTCCGTCAAATCGCTGCCGCGGAGATCGGCGTTACGCAGATTGGCCCCTTCAAGTTTGGCTTCGGACAGATTGGCGCCTTTCAGTTGCGCTTCATTCAGCTCCGCCGCCTGTAAGTTGGCCGCGGACAAATTTGCTCCTGCCATCAGGGCATTGTTGAAATTTGCCCCCTGGAGATTGGCGCTTGAAAATTCCGCTTTCTGCAATTCGGCTTCGTCGAATTTTGCCCGCTGCAGCTTTGCGTAGTTCAGTTTGGCGCCCTTCAGGTTAGCCAGGGACAAATCAGCCCCTTTCAATTCCGCAAAGGAAAGATTGGCTCCTTCAAGTTCCGCATTGCGGAAATCGGCACCGTCAAGCCGGACGAAAGCAAGTTGAGCACCGGAAAGTTTGGCACCCCAGAAGTCCACTCCCATCAAATTTGCCTCTTTGAGATCCGCGCCTGAGAACTGGCTGCAGGTGCGTGGAAATACTTTGAGGGGCAGACAGAACTTCGCTTCCTCGAGGCGGGTTTCTTTCAGAGAGGCGCCGCGCAGATCGACACCGGTGAAATCGACCCGATGCAGATCTGATCGATCCAGCACCGCATATCTGAGATCCCGGCCGCGCAGGCTGAGCGAGACTTCCCCGGGATTGAATTTTTTCTCGGGTACAAGGTCTGAATCGGTCAAAACTATATTTCTGGACCAGATACTCGTCGGCCGGCCTGTGACCTGATCCGGCGGCCCCTCAAATAGCTTGGCCGTTAACCAGAAAACTTTGCGCTCCTGACTTCCGGATTTCAACGTCACGTTCCAGGGTTCAAACTTGGCCATAATGGAATCGAGACAAAGAATATTCATTCCGCGCTGTTCATTCTTGTAGAAACAGGCGTCCGGAATAGTGGCGACAAACCAGCTGAACAGCAGCAATGCCAGCGTTGCCGAGCCGCCGAAACCAAAACCAAAGGCAGTTACGCGCCAGGGCCAGCCGCTGGTTCGTTTTTCGGATCGAATTTTCGATTTAGCCTCGCGCTTCGTCGCCGGTCGCATGTAAGGCCAGAGGGAAAACAGTATCAAACAATCGATCAGAACAGCGATCCGATGCCAGTATGTCGCTTCAATGGAATGATAGGGTAGAAAAGCAATCTGGAAATAGAGCAGCGTCATCACCGGCAGGGCGACAAGACTGAACCAGCTCATGAGACGAATGAGAAAACCCATCAGGGCGCCGCGCTCCGGACCGGCAATCAGTTGCGACACAATGTAGGGATGCAGGCGGCTTCTTCTCAAATCGCTTCCCTGGCGATGCCAGCCCTCATCATTCAGAGTTTCTGTGAATCGAAACAGTTTGTAAGACAGCATCGCATGCTGGATCAGAATGGCGAGGTGAAAGGCCAGAATCACAACGGGACCGTAAATGAAAAAGCTGAACAATGGGATGTCAACGTTCAGAAACGGCAGCTTCACAGGATCATTGAGAAGTAGATTCTTGTGGGTTGTGCCTGCGAGAGTGACGATAAGATAGGTCAACAATCCCAGAAAAAACAGCCACATATTCCGGGCCTGGCCGCTGGCGTCATTGGCCGCGTCGAGAAGATCTTCAGACGTGACAACGCTCGATGACAATGTAGACGTTTCTGATTGTGACATAGAACCGACCTCAATAATTCTGACTTAATTCAGATGATAGTGCCCTTGTTGGGCGAACCCTCACCAATACCGGTCCGCTTCAAGACGGCCGGTGGTGTAAAATTTTGATTGGAATAGCGGATAAACTGCCGGTCAGCACCTCGAGACCGACCAAAATTCTCGGATCCCCGCCAATTGGAAAGCATCTTACGCACCATAATAAAACTCAGAACCGAAGTTTTCTGACTTCTACCGGGTCAGATCAAATTTCAGCCCTACTTTCTAGTTCAACACTATTAGATATTTGAGTTTGTATGCAACAATACATCAAATTCGGGCAAGAGTCGGATGATTCTGCGATTTCAAAACATTTAAAAAGCTAATTCGTTCAAATTGCTACATCATTGCTTCTTTTGTCACAGGCACAGCTTGCCTGCACGGCTTGGGCCAGGCAGCATGTTCGGGAAACAATGAAAATAATCCTGCCGTAAGAAGCTGGCGCTCTTTATTGGCCCTTTCAGTCTTGCCGCCGCTCCTGGCAGCCTGTTTCCACTATTGAAACCATTCGCCGAATACACAATTGTTTCCGTAGTGACTTTTTCTCCAGATCTGTTGATGATCCCGAAAAATTTCGAAATGCAAGAATTGACTCTTGTTAATCCGAAGGATCAAGGGATAATCTCGCCCGGAAAACCAGGGAAGAAATGCATAAGCAATGACCGGCCAGAAGCACATATCCATACGAGGTGCCCGCGAACACAATCTGCGCAATGTCAATATTGATATTCCGCGGGAAAATCTCGTTGTCATTACGGGATTGTCGGGCTCGGGGAAATCATCCCTCGCCTTCGACACGATATATGCAGAAGGACAGCGGCGCTATGTAGAATCCCTTTCCGCTTATGCACGCCAGTTTCTGGAAATGATGCAAAAACCCGACGTTGATCAGATCGAAGGTTTGTCACCAGCCATTTCCATTGAACAGAAAACCACATCACGCAATCCCAGGTCCACTGTTGGAACGGTCACTGAAATCTATGACTATCTGCGCCTTCTGTTCGCGCGGATTGGCATTCCCTACAGCCCGGCGACCGGATTGCCCATTGAAAGCCAGACCGTGACGCAAATGGTCGATCGTCTGCTCGGCCTCGACGAAGGCACACGTCTCTACCTTCTGGCACCGATTGTCCGGGGAAGAAAGGGAGAATACAGAAAGGAATTCGCGGAATTACAGAAAAAGGGATTTCAGAGGGTTAAAGTCGATGGCGCCTTCTACGAAATTGCTGATGCTCCCAGCCTGGATAAGAAGTACAAGCACGACATTGATGTCGTGGTCGACCGCCTCGTCATTCGAAAAAATATGGGTAATCGTCTGGCCGATTCACTGGAAACGGCCCTAGAACTTGCTGACGGCATTGCCATCGCTGAATTTGCGGACAAACCTGCAGACAGTCAAAAATCCAAAAGCACGAAACGACGGAAATCCAAAGCGAAGGCGGCGGAGGAATCTGAACGCATCACCTTTTCCGCGCGCTTTGCCTGCCCCGTGTCGGGTTTCACAATCGAGGAAATAGAACCCCGGCTCTTCTCTTTCAACAACCCGTTTGGCGCCTGCGCGAAATGCGATGGTTTGGGAACCGAGCTGAAATTTGAAAGAGAACTTGTTGTCCCGGATACAAGTCTCAGTCTACGGGAGGGGGCCGTTGCGCCCTGGTCACGCACGGGAAATACGTCTCCCTACTACACCCAGACCCTTGAAGCCTTATGCAAACATTTCAAGGTTTCCATGACCAAAGCGTGGAAAGATCATCCGGTAAAAGTACGTGATGCCATCCTCTTCGGAACGGGTAAAACCGATGTAACATTTGTCTATGATGACGGCATTCGCAAATACCGCACACGAAAACCGTTTGAAGGGGTGATCAACAATATCGAACGGAGATGGCGAGAAACGGATTCATCCTGGGTCAGGGACGAGCTATCCCGCTTCCAATCGCGACATCGCTGCGAAACATGCAAAGGATATCGTCTCAGGCCCGAAGCACTTGCTGTAAAAATAGATGAGCATCACATTGCGCAAGTGGCCGAACTCTCTATCCGCGATGCAATACAGTGGATCCAGAACCTGCCGACAACCCTGAATGAGCAGCACAAGGAAATTGCGGTCAGAATTCTCAAGGAAATACGCAACCGGCTAAAATTTCTCGACGATGTCGGACTTGAATATCTGACACTTTCCCGCTCGTCCCGCACTTTGTCGGGGGGAGAGTCCCAGCGCATTCGTCTGGCATCTCAGATCGGCAGCGGATTAACCGGGGTTCTCTATGTTCTGGATGAGCCTTCCATCGGACTGCACCAGCGCGACAATGCCCGCCTGCTGGAAACCCTGAAACATCTCAGGGACCTCGGGAATACGGTGATTGTCGTCGAACATGATGAAGAAGCCATTTGCAGTGCAGACTTCGTTGTCGATATCGGCCCGGGGGCCGGTGTCCACGGTGGCAAGATTATCGCCAAGGGACCGCCCGCGAAAATCATGTCGAGTTCCAAGAGTTTGACCGGACAATATCTAACGGGGGCTATGGAAATTCCACTCCCCAAATCAAGACGCGGGATCAATAAATCGAAACAGCTGAAAATCGTCGGGGCCAAAGAAAATAATCTTAAAAACATCTCGGCCTCTATTCCCATTGGCCTGTTCACCTGTCTCACCGGCGTGTCGGGTGGAGGCAAATCCACATTGCTCATCGAAACCTTCTACAAGGCCATAGCACGCAAACTCAACAATCGCCGCGATACGCCGGGGGCACACAAATCAC
>JBPCWG010000222.1:0-2533 GCA_051009705.1 Methyloligellaceae bacterium
TTGGCAAGGGTGGCCGCGGTATAAAGCGCGAGGATGCCTACGACCATGTTTTTGGTTATACCATCGTCAATGATGTTACCGCCCGGGATCTGCAGCAGCGTCACAAACAGTGGTTTATCGGCAAAAATATTGATGGTTTCGGCCCCATGGGTCCTTGTATCACGACCGCCGATGAGATCGGGGATATCACGCAACGCCGTTTGCAGACCAAAGTCAATGGCGAGTTGAGGCAGGATGCGGTTGTGAAAGATCTCATTTTTGACGTACCTTACCTGATCGCCTGTCTTTCGGAAGGAATGACTTTGGAAGCCGGTGATTTGATCGCTACAGGAACACCCGCAGGTGTCGGGATCGGATTTGATCCCTCCATATTCCTTAAATCGGGCGATGTTGTTGAAGTCAATATCGATGGAATCGGTACTCTCACCAATCCGGTTGAATAAACTGTGCAATCGGATTGCAGACTGAAGGGATTAACTAGTCGGCTAGTATCGGGACGTCGCCTTTCAGCATGATCCGATGCATGTACCGCCTTTCTTCGGGATTGCGAAGTGCGGTTGCCTGATGCAGGGTGCAACGATTGTCCCAAATCAGCATATCCCCCGATTTCCATTCATGGCTGTACTGAAACTCGGGACTGTCTGCATGTGCGTAGAGCTGATCCAGGAGACTATCTCCCTCTTCCTGGGAGTATCCTTCAATTTCATCGTTACGCATCGGATTGAGATAAAGCGTTTTTCGTTTGGATTGCGGATGCAGACGAACCAGCGGTTGCCAGGTGCCGGAACTGTTTTCCAGTTCATCGTCGCTTCGGGTCAATAATTGCCGGGGTGCACGACGGGCCTGATAAGCCTGAAATGATTTTTTGCCCTTAATCCTCTTTTTCAAATCCGCAGGCAAGGTTTCGTAAGCCATGTACATGTTGGTGAACTCGGTCTGGCCGCCGCCGCTTGGAGGAATCTCGATGGCATACAAACTTGTCGCTTTCGGAGGTTGTGGAAGATTGGAATGGTCCGTATGCCACGAACCGCCACGGGGATCGATTTTTTTGCCGCTGCGCTTGTCGAAGGGTTTGTTGACGAGTTCCTCAACGACGTCATAACCCGCAAGGCGATAGGTCGCTGTGACCGGTGGCATGGGATCACCCAACTTTTGTGCCGCTTTGATGAAATTATCGGCGGAACCAAAAACCTGATCTCGAAACACGAGAACAAGGTTTTCAGTGAATGCGTGTTCAATAGTCTCAAGTGAGGAGGAACTCAGAGGGGCCGTCAGATCAATACCCTTGATTTCCGCTCCCAAAGCCTTCCCAATTCTCCTCACTTGCATCAGCTTATCCCTTGTAAACCTGTTCCGGCAGTTCATAAAACGATTGCAGGATATGATAAACCAGCTTGTAGTTCTTCTGCTGGAAACTTGCATGGGAGATACCCGGCATGACGGCAAATTGCTTGTCGGGATTCGGCAAGGCATTGAAAAAATTGACTAAATCCTCAAAGCCAGCGATGCCGTCATACTGGCCACGCATGACAATAGTCGGGACAGTTATTTTTGCAGGATCAATGATCGGCAATTTCGTGCACATGTCGATATAAGTACCGGTAGGCACGGAGTCGTCGAGTGCAACAATCGCATCGGCAAAAGCATCGACGACTTTATCATCGGCGGTACCGGGATGGTCGCGCGTAAATATGGACTGGACAAAGGCTTTGTCCATGGGACGACGATTAACTTCCAGAAACTGGGGGAGCTTTTTTTTGCGATCTTCCAGGGTCGGGCTTCCTTCGCCGGTCCAGACAAAGGCGTCCAGGGCCAGCCGTTTTACCCGGTCCGGATGCCACTCGGTAAACTTTGCAGCCCTCAACGCTCCTGAAGAAATTCCATAGACGAGAAGCGGACCGCAATTTCGCAATTTCTGTATATAGTCGCTTGCTGCGGTGAGATCGTCGGCACCATTATCAATGTCGCAGATTATGTCCCGGCTCTTGTCGGATCGGCCATAGCCTTCCATATCGACGCACCAAGTGTCGTAACCGAGACGCGCAAACACATCCATAGCCGAAGAATCGGTCATTCCCGGTACCTGAAGGTCGAATGTTGGTGTCGAGGCCATTGAAGATCCGTGGACAAACAGGATTGTTCCCTTCTTATTGTCCGGGGACGTCACATACTTTTCCCACAGAAATAATTTCAAACCCTCTTTTGTCGTCCAGTGTTCCTCGCCTGTAACTGTTTCTTCTGTATTATTCACGCTATCATTCCATTCGATGTTTGAGATTGTTGTTTGGTTGGGAACAACTTTATCATGTTGTCGAATATTCTAAAAACAGTTTGAGTGTTTCATTTAAACGCTCATGGTCGGATCGATGTAAAGAAGGTCTTGCACGCATGGCTGAACCTGGACTCACACAAGCTGCCCTGTTCCTGGGCGCTTCCGCAATAGCGGCACCTCTTGCAAAAAAATTACGAATTGGGTCGGTTCTTGGGTATCTCGGGGCCGGGGTCCTGATAGGTCCTTTTGGAATTGGATTGA
>JBPCWG010000223.1:0-6478 GCA_051009705.1 Methyloligellaceae bacterium
TCTCACCACAGTTCTCAGTAATTTAGCTTTTCGTCTCAGTTCGCCAGCCCGCGCTGGCCCGACGGTTCTTGCCATTTGTTCAAACCGCTCGGCAAATTGACGACCATTGTAGTAAGCCACTACAGCTGAATTGGCTGCCAGCAACTGTACATATCCGAGGGCCGTAGAAGCAGCCCGGCCTTTTGCCGCAATAGGTTTGCAATTCTGATTTGTAATGAAAATGCCGGATTGTCTGGCATAAGGACCAATGCCACCCGTTTCCAATGCGTAAACTCCGACAATCTGGTCGGCATTCAGTCCGACACTAACGGCTTCGCGGGCAACTGCGATCTTATATCCAATTTCGGTCGTTGGCTTGGGTACAAATCCATATTCGGATTTGGCTGATCTGAGAAAATTGGAGACGGTCGGCAAGGGTTTCGGTTTCACCTTTTTGACCGGTTTGTCGGGTGCAAGTCCGGGACATTTGGGCTTTTTCGGCCCCTTGTATTCCGGTGGAAATGTCAAAACATAATCACTTCGACTGAGTTCAATACTGGCGCGAACTTTCTTGCGCCGTTCCGAGCGTTTCTTTTTTACAAGATTCCAATAATTCGCTGACTGTCTGGAGAATTCTCTTCGTTTTTTCTTGTAGGCCTCAAGACGCAATTCACAGTTGGACTTCGCTTGAGAAGATGTCTGAGCCTGGGAAGACTTGATGGGAAATAACGTGATCAGGCCGATCGCTGCGAGCTGTACAGGTAAGGTAACCCTAAGTGGTCCAGAGATCACAATAACTCCCCCTCCGTAATATAAGCCAAATCAAATACATATTCGGATTCGTAACTGATTGCTATCAACGATATGTCGAACAGGCGGCCAGGATTTCGGGGCCGGCTATGTTTAGTCCCAAATTTGTTTGGCGAAATAATGGTTTAGTTTCTAATGGCTTAACCGCTATATCCATCGCGAGTTTGTGGAAATCTGCGATCTAGAATTTTCGAAGCAATCAGATTTTTAAGAACCTGCGCCGTTCCACCGCCAATGGTAAACATGCGCGCGTCCCTGTACATGCGTTCAAGAGGGAGATTTCGCGAATAACCCATGGCGCCAAATATCTGCAGGGCATCGCTCGTGACCTTGATTGCCATTTCGGAAGCAAACACTTTTGCCTGCGCAGCCATCGTCATGTCCGGAAAACCGGTAGGATCGGTAAAGGAACTCGCAGCGGCTTTGTAGATCAGGGACTGCGCGGCATTCGTCTGAATGGACATATCTGCCATCATCCATTGCAGTCCCTGAAATTCCGCTATGGGTCTGCCGAATTGTTCCCTCTCATGGGAGTAATCAAAGGCCAGTCTGGCAGCGCCCTCGGCAATTCCCAGGGCAACTGTAGCCGCTCCCACCCGTTGCGAGTTGTATGCCGTCATTAACCCGGCAAAACCGCGCTTCAGTCCCTCCGGAGGAATAACGGCCATATCTTCGGGAACCTCGAGATCTTCAAACAGAACTTCCGTTTCGGGAATGCCGCGCAAACCCATTGCCGGCTCTCGTTTTCCAATTGTAAGACCGTCGGATTCTCCTCGCACTGCAAGGAAACCGCCAATACCCAGGTCTTCGCCATCTTCAAACACGCGAGCAAATATCAGATGCAGTTTTGAAACACCACCACCGGTGATCCAGTGTTTCTTACCGTTGAGGATGTATTTGTCTCCCTGTTTATCGGCTCGCGTTGCCATCTCGTTGGCCGCACTGCCTGCGTTCGGTTCGGTGATACAGATTGCGGGTTTGTCTCCAGAGAGAACATAGTCTGCCGCGAGTTTCTTTTGTTTCGAGCTCCCATATTTCATAACAGCACTGATCGCACCCATATTCGCTTCTACGACAATTCGACTTGATACGCCGCAGACTTTTCCCATCTCCTCGATAACCAGCACAGCTTCGAGAAATGTAGCGCCTTTGCCGCCAAACTCTTCTGGGATCGTCATGCCCATAAAACCGGCATTCTTGAGATCTTTCACATTTTCCCAAGGATAGTCTTCTGTCCTGTCAATCTCGGCAGCTCGTTCAAGGATCTGGGATTCGGCGAGATGTCGTGCTGAAATTTTTAGGTCGAGCTGCGCTTTATTCAACTGAAACATGCGACGAATTCCTGAAATTTGAACTGCGTTAAAACTGATTTACGACTTTGATTTCCGAATGCCTGATCAATTAATCCCAGTTAGTGCCCAAGAGACCGTTTGATCAAGTCAATATTTCTTTGCGCTTCAACATAAGCGTTGCTGTCGATCTCAGAATCCAGGCAACCAGCGAATGTTTGCCACGACCAGAGACTTTTGGGTCGGTCATCCTTGCGTTGTTTTGCCAGGTTCGATCCCCAGTCGGTCCTCTCGCCCTTTGTCGCGGCATGAAGCAACAGCATTTCAAACAGATCCCGTTGCGCAATACTACCGCCGATCCTGTGCGTGTTTTTACGGTGAGTCATCAACGCTTGCGCCGCTTCCTCGTATTTGGCCGCTCGAAGCGAAACCAAAGCTTCTGCAAGCCCCAGGCCGACTTCCGCGCAAATTCGGCCCTGTGTGGATTCTTCTTTCGACCAATTGCGGATGTTGTCGAGCATGGTGTTTATAGCTTCCTGATCATTAGATGCCACCAAGGCCATCAGGTAGTGAAGCGTAGTGAATATCATATCCCTGTCGCTCAGATGTTTCCGCGAAACTTCTGCGAGCTGTGCCCATCTGTCGCCGACTTCAACCCCATGCATCTCAAGCCTGAGGAGCAAAGAAGTTGCATTACATACATCCAGGGAAAAGTCAGCATCGAGATCTGAAGCGATAACATTGTCATAGAGGTTAAGAACTTCGTTATACTCGGTTCGTTCGAGGTGAAATAGCGATTTATGCCAGTAGACATGAAATCGGAAATTGTTCACATCGCTCCAGGCCGTTTGATTTGCACTGATCCAGTCAATGCCTTCTACGAGCAATCCATTCATTTCATGAACGTGAGCCACCGCGTGTGTTGACCAGGCATCTGCAGGATTAATTGCGACAGCTTCCCGGCCGAATTGTTCCGCTTTAGCGTAGTCACCTGCTTCTTCATGGGAAAAGGCGTTCATGCCAAGGACATATCCGTAGTGAGGGTGTTGGACATGCCATTTTGGAAAAACCCGTTCAATCGAGTCCAGCATTCGTGAACCCTGTCCCGAGTAGAAATGCAAATGATGAACAAGGCGCAAGGCCAAAGTATCCGTCGGGTAATCAGTCAATATGGATTCCCAATATTTCGTTGCCCGGTCAAGATCTCCGCTGACCCAACTGCCCAAGCCCATAATATGGTTTTTTTCCCTTGGGGTAATATTCGGGAGTTGACCGTGAACAGCGAGAGTATCTGCAATCGTCTTGGCTTTCTCATCGGTAAATTTGTTACCGACAAGTTTTGTCAGATAGCCCCGCAGGCACACTGCCATGGGCATGTCCGGGGCTTCTGCGAGTAGTGACTTTAGCTTCTCACCGATATCTGACTTGAAACCGAGATAAGCTGTGACGACATTGTCGAAACGCTGAACGGCTTCGGCATTTGGGGCCGAAAATACCAAACCCTGACTGTCTTCAATTTGCCGAAGTGACATCTGAATCTTCCTGTCGACGCCGATTGGGCAGAGGGGGCTAGCCGCCGGTTACTGACATGTGGCGTGACACCGCTGGAGCTTTATTGCGCCGATCGATGATAAAGTCGTGTCCCTTGGGTTTTCTCAGAATAGCTTCGTCAATGGTTTGACTGAGCAGCGTGTCATCGCCACTTTCACGCAAAGGAGTTCTCAGGTCTGCGGCGTCTTCCTGGCCCAGGCACATATAAAGAGTGCCTGTGCAGGTTAGACGGACACGATTGCACGATTCACAGAAATTGTGTGTAAGGGGGGTAATGAACCCCAGTCGACCGCCGGTTTCCTCGACATTCACATAGCGCGCCGGACCACCGGTCTTGTAATCAATGTCATTCAGCGTCCAATTGTCCAGAAGCCGGGCGCGAACGATTGATAAAGGCAGGTATTGATCTGTCCTGTCTTCTTCAATTTCTCCAAGAGGCATAGTTTCAATGAACGTCAAATCCATCTTCTTGCTGTGAGCCCAGGTCATAATTGACTCCAGCTCATGTTCATTGACCCCTTTTAGCGCAACCGTGTTTATTTTGATCTGGATTCCCTCGGCCAACGCTGCATCGATGCTGTCCAGAACTTTGTTCAGACTACCCCATCGCGTAATCAGTTTGAATTTCCCCGGATCGAGTGTGTCCAGGGAAACATTAATTCTGCGCACGCCGAATTTAAAGAGATCTCGGGCATATTTTTTGAGTTGGCTGCCATTGGTCGTCACAGTGAGTTCATCAAGCTTACCGGAGTCAAGATGGCGGGAAAGCCGTTCGAATAAATGCAGTATGTTTTTTCTCACCAGAGGCTCGCCTCCGGTGAGCCTTAGTTTTCGAACGCCTTTTTCAATGAAGACGGAACAAACACGGTCGAGCTCTTCAAGCGAAAGAATGTCTCTTTTTGGTAAAAAACTCATATTTTCGGACATGCAATAGACACATCGGAAGTCACAGCGGTCCGTAACCGATACCCGCAAATAAGTCACATGACGTCCAAACGGATCAATCATTTCGCTCGATATATTATCCAAACCCATAAATTCTAATCTTTGTTAGATTTGCACCGTGAACTGTTCCAAAAAACTAGCATGTCTTGGTAAAACCGCGCAATGGTTGAGGGCAGCGATCCCTGATTTTGCCGTATGTTTTTGCCAAATTACTGGCTTCCCGATGACGCAGAATTTATCAATTGTATCGGTAGCATGATGATAATATAGGAAGGATTGCTCCAAACAAAAATCTGGTTCTCAATGTCTAATTGAAACGGAGTGAAAGCCTTGAAGTTTGTTGTACCTCGAATGGTGTTTAGCCTGGTACTCATTTGCGCGGGATTTGATATTTCCTTGGCGCAATCCACATGCTCGGCTCCCGACCTTGTCTGCGCGGCGAAAACGAGCGTCTATAGAGTTGTTGGTCCTGCGGGTGACGCCAGCGCCGTCAGAATTGGTTCAGAACTGCTGATTACCAATCGTCAGGTTATCGGTGGACAGACAAAAATCAGTATCAGAACCGCGAACGGACAAGCTGTTACCGGGACCGTGCTTCCTTCGGGACTCTGGGAGGATCTAATTTTGGTCCGCGCAATACTTCCTGAAGGTGAGCCAATTCATATCGGAGCGACTATTTCGGAGCAAATCTACACGATCGGTTTTGACCGTACTCTTACTGATATTGTCGTCCATCCGGCAGGCAAAATGGTTTCTCGGCCTGTCCCTGCATTGAAAACTTCAAGAATACATCATACGTCCCATCGCCGTTCGGGAACTTCTGGAAGTGCGCTGGTTAATCAGAGTGGCGAATTGATCGGAATTTCTCTTATGGGTCACGGCAAATATTTTTCGGCAATATCGGGTGAAAGTGTAGAAATCTTGAAGTCGAGTAGCGGTCAGCAATTTTTGCAGGCACACCGGAATATCGGTAAAGCCTACACGACTTGTATGAAAGCACTGGAATTCGGTCGGGAAGTGCGCCGACAGCTCTCGAGTTCATTCCTGAGTGATTTGGAGCGCGCATGCGTGGGCACTCGAAACTCTCAGTTCATTGCCAGGGCCGCCAAACTTTTCCAGCGGATGGGCCAATTTTCGAATACGAAAAAACTGCTCAATTTGGCCGCAACCTACGATCCCGATGCAATTGCCATACGACTGGATCTCATTTCGAGCCATGTATTCAGGCGTGAATTCGAAGAAGCGCAGCCCTATGTTGCTAAACTCTTGTCTTTGATTCCTGAAAGTGAGGACCTGCAGAGTTATGCACTGCAAGTCGGCCGATTCACAAAGAACGAGGAACTGATCCAAACGACGCTGGATATCATCAAGAAGCACAATCCCCAACTCTATGATGCCGCTCAGAACTTTCTTAAATCAGATTTGAAACCTGTGATGAGAGGTTCATTCAACTGAACGAGATAATTAATTTGGCATAGCAGGAGGTGGGCTTGCCGCCGAATTAGCGGCCTATTAGGGCTGGCTTAACTAATGGAGTCGTCGTAACCCGTGCTCCTCGTGGGTATGATGACAAAGAAAATCATGCAGCAGCCTCAGACCCTGGAGGATTTTTTCCTCGTAAATAGAATACAGGGATCCGAATTCACCGATACTCAGAACGGATTGCAAATCATCATATTTGCTCAGTCCAGCGACGGGAATATTCCGAATGCTTGAATGACTTTGTCGAAATTCAAACAGTTTCAACGCTGTCATCAAGGGGAAATCCGGACTGATGAGAATGAGGTCAGGTTTTTTTTCATGCTCATAGGGATAAGAATTATTTAGAAAGCCAAATATTTCCTCCAGATCGGAAAACAAATTCACCTGAAGGGGTGAGCAAGTTTCCTGAAGTTTTATCCTTA
>JBPCWG010000224.1:0-4277 GCA_051009705.1 Methyloligellaceae bacterium
GGGCTTTGTCACGTTTGGAAAGTTTTTGTAACTGGTCATCTCTGATCAGCTTGTGGTGATGGTACAAAGGCGACGGGAGATCGAGCAGAATCTGGAGGAGCCGGTGGATGTCTGTTGCGGCTTCCAAATCTTGTCCCCGCGTCACATGAGTGATGCCCTGCAGGGCGTCGTCAACAACAACCGACAAATGGTAACTCGTCGGCACATCTTTCCTTGCTATAACAGTATCCCCCCAACGTGATGGATTGATGGGTTTGTCTTTCGTTTGTCCGGATTCAGGGTCGAGCTGTCGATAGCTGAGGGGACCCCTGCTGATCCGCAGCGCCTGTGCCTGGGCGCGATCCATATGGATGCGTAGACAATATTTTTCGCCGGTCGCAATTCTGCTCCGGGCTTCTTCCGGATCCAGTGTTTTGTAAATCCCGGGATAGATGTGCATGCCATCGGGATCACGCGAGTTGGTGTTCCCAACGTTCTCGGATATTTGCTTTCGGGTCGCAAAGCAGGGATACAGCAAATTCATCTGTAACAGTTTTTCGCTCGCCTGTTTGTAGGTATCGAAATGTTCCGATTGTCGCCTAACCGGTGTTTCCCACGTTAAATCCAGCCATTCCAGGTCTTCAAATATTTGCTTTTCAAAAACAGTTCTTGACCGCTGGACATCAATATCTTCAATACGCAGGAGGAACTGACCATTGAGAACTTTCGCCATTTCCCAGGCGAACAGAGCAGAGTAAGCGTGCCCGAGATGGAGGGCTCCATTCGGGCTCGGCGCAAATCTTAGTCTCGCGAGGTTGGTCATAGTATTCTGGCGTTTTAAATTCCGAATGTGCGGGAGAATTATAGAATGACTTGGTCAGGTCAACTCATAAGATCCGAAGAGGATATTCGCGAAGGTGTGGAGGCATTGAAAAATTCCTGCAAATTTGCCCGCAAAATGCACCGTGTCACAGGTGATCCACCATTGCGTCGTCGAAATGGGGGCTTCAAGGGGCTGGCCCGAATTGTTGTCGGGCAGCAATTGTCGATCGCCAGTGCCGATGCCATCTGGAAACGCCTCGAGGCTAAGGTAAAACCTTTTTCATACCCGCAGCTCGCAAAGTTCCGGGATGAAGATTTGAAGACTCTCGGTCTTTCCGGTTCCAAAATTCGTACCCTGCGGGCAATCGCGGCAGCAATAGAAAGCAAGGAGCTCAGTTTCAGGAAACTCGCATCTGCTCACGAAGACACAGTCATCGACGATCTGGTGGCTATAAAAGGTATAGGACCCTGGACGGCAAACATTTATACCATGTTCTGCCTCGGTCGTGCTGATAGCTGGGCGGCCGGAGATCTGGCCCTGCAGTATGCAACACAGGACCTGATGGTGCTTAAGGAAAAGCCTTCATCCGGCGAACTGGAAGATATCGCTGAACGCTGGCGGCCGTGGCGCGGCGTCGCCGCCCGCATGCTGTGGTCTTACTACCGCGAAGTCAGAAATCTCAAACAGGGCACTCCAGTCTGAATTCTGACTGTATCAATTTTGTGCATCCTTATGAGGCGGGTTATCGTTTGTACTGATTTGTGCGCCTTCTCAGGTAATCCTTTGATAAATAATATTTAATTCTTGTTTAACTTGATAAATTAATGCGCTTCACATAAGTGACATGCCGCTATAGTATGGCGAACGTAATGAAATGTGCCGTACCCGAATCAGTCAAACACTGACAAAAGGGGAAAAACGTGACTGCAACAAAAGCATCGCCGGAAGCCTTTCCTGCTCTTGTTTTGAACGCGGATTATCGGCCTTTAAGTTATTATCCTTTGTCATTGTGGCATTGGCAGGAAGCCGTTAAGGCCGTTTTTCTGGATCGCGTGAATATCGTCTCCGAGTATGATCATTCGGTGAGCAGTCCCTCTTGCGAATTCAGATTGCCCAGTGTCGTTTCTTTAAAAAACTATGTCCGTCCGGCCCTCTATCCGGCTTTCACCCGGTTTAACGTGTTTTTACGCGACAGGTTCATGTGCCAGTATTGCGGCCGTCCGGATGATCTGACTTTTGACCATCTTATACCGAGATCCAAAGGCGGGATGACCCGCTGGGACAATGTGGTCACGGCATGCGCGCCATGTAATCTGAAGAAAGGCGGGGCAATGCCTTCGAAATCGGGCATGAATCCGGCACAGCAGCCCTATCGACCTACTGTACATGAACTCCATCGTAACGGACGGTCATTCCCGCCGAATTATCTTCACGACAGCTGGCTGGATTATCTTTACTGGGATACTGAACTCGAGCCCTAGAGCTCGAGTCCAGTTGTTCGCGTGATTTTGCGAATTACGCAGTACTCGGTTACGCTTTACTTCATTCAAGTCTCAAAATAGTGCCTGTTAAGGCAGCTTACGCATTGGGACTGCGACCAATAACGCGGCCCTTTACTCGACTGTACGCAACTTTACGCAACATTTACTCATTCTCACTCGGTTTACGCCAAGTTGGGGACGACTAAACTTGGTTACAACCTGAACTCTCAAAACTCAGGCTAGATCCGCAACGATTTTCATGAGGGCCTGAAAATCGCGGATCCAATCAACCGAACATCTGATATTGCTCGCCGCGAATCATATATTTACCAGAACGATTATCATTGTTAGAGCTATTTATTTCTGGTTTTTCTTTCATTTTACTGGTGCTGTCCATAGAAGAACGCTGAACGACACGATTAAGGACAAGGTTTGCGGCAACGCCTACAGGCATAAATGTTTGGTTATCACTCATTTTACACATCCGTACTTCTTTGATAAAAGTTATGTTCTACAATCGTTCCTTTAAGAGGAAAAGCAGGATTTAACTTTTTACTGAACTAAATTTGGAAATATATTTTGTCTAATTTGTGGTGCCTGTTGGACACAATCAAGGTGTTTACACTTTATTAACACTAATTTTTTGCACGGCGAGCCCGGCAATTCTTTGCTTAAAATGTTTGCTGAATGTGCGACGAAATTGAAAGTTATCGTGTTTTAGGCGCCAGCCAGTGACCGAGCGCGAGGATCGCCAATCCAAGAGAAAAAATTGCGTTATATCCGGCGAATGAAATTCCAAACATTCGCCAGGCTGCCTCATCACAGGGGACAACCCGTTCCGTTTGCAGCTTGTTGAGAAGATCAGAAGGATTCGCTGCAAAACCGGCGGTTCCACTACCGGCACATGTCGAAGGTCCTTCCCACCATCCCCATTCGATGCCGGAATGATAGGCACCAAAGACCATGTTCGCCAAAAAAGCGACGCCGATAGCAGCGAGAATCCATTTCGCCGCTATTTTGTTGGTCGAGGAATAGAGTAAATAGGCGGCAATGCCGGCAGGAATTGCCAAGTAGTAGACATAGCGTTGCATGAGACACAGGGGACATGGTTTGAATCCGCCTATGATTTCAAATCCCCAGGCGGCGGCAAGGATCATGCAACTAATGAGCGCCAGAAAGACGGCGTTGTTTTGGGGATTGGAAATAAACGGCATACGAGTCTCAACCCTTTGGATTTGTCCCAATGTGCTATCGCGTTTACTTCGACATTGTCCCATCAAATAGCATATTTGGCGACGATAAACCCGCCGACCAGCAGGATGCAAAATACAGCGAACATGAGTCCCAGCCTTTTCTCGATAAATTCGCGGATGGGGGGACCAAACCAGTAAAGCAGACCACTGACGATAAAAAACCGCAAACCCCGCGCGGCAATACTAGCCAGGAGGAATACCATAAAATTCAATTGTGTCGCGCCACTGGCAATGGTGATCACTTTATAGGGAAATGGCGTGACCCCGGCAATGAACACAATCCAGGCGCCAAAATCATTGTAGCGTTGGGCAAATTGCTCGAATTTGTCGGCATAGCCGTAAAACTCCAGCAGGGGCTGGCCAAGCAAATCGAAAAGAAACAAGCCTATCATGTAGCCCGCGATACCGCCGATAACTGAAGTGATGGTCGCCAGACCGGCAAGAAACCAGGCCTTGGCCCGGTTGGCCAGAACCATAGGGATCAGCAGTACATCCGGTGGTATGGGGAAAATCGAACTTTCAAGAAAAGATACAACTCCCAGAGCCCAGGTGGCATAGGGTTTCTCCGCAAGCTGAAGCGTGCGGTAATAAAGTGCTGAGATCATAATTAGTCTTTATGGCTGCCGATCTGAAATGTCTATCAAAATAGAAAGTCCGGTCGGCAAAATTACTCAATTCAGGAGTGAGCGTTCATTTCAGGTCACAGTAAGCATCTGGCTGTAGAATGATTTCCATCACAAT
>JBPCWG010000225.1:0-4557 GCA_051009705.1 Methyloligellaceae bacterium
GGCAGCGCCAACCGAAGATCGAGACTGGCGAAAAGAACGAGAGCACTGAATGCATACACCATGACAAACCAAAGAGCATCGACGGACTGCACGACGGATTCCCGAAGTGACGGACCTATCTGCATGACTTTGTTGGCGATACGTCCGGCAAAGTCATTCTGGAAGAATGAAAGACTTTGTCGCACCACATAGCGATGCATCTGCCATCTGAGCAGGTTCGTGAAACTCGGATTTATCGCCTGATCGACAATCAGGGAATGCAAACCGAACAATACGGGCCGGATTATCAGGGCGACAAACGACATCCAGATGAGAAGCGTCGCGTGCTCAGCGAAAAATGACTTTGTCGTGTCTGCAGCCCTTAGAAGATCGACAATCTCGCCGACAAATGTGAAGAGGGAAACTTCAACTATGGCGGCGCTGAATCCGGTAACCAACGCGACCGCGAAGATCGGCCAGACCTGACGAATATAACTCCAGTAGAATGCCAGTATCGTTATCGGCGGCTGTTCTATGGGTACGGTTTTAAATGGATCTATAAGGTTTTCAAACCATCGAAACATTTCGGGACTCCGGAAAAAGCTAAACTGTTTTCACTTGGGCGTCTAAAACGCCGACCGGATGTCTGTTCGATGGCAAATTCGGATAATGATTTTGCCTGTATTTAGTCCGGTCTGTTCATAACCAGGGGGCTGAAATCATCTTGTGAAACCTTTTATTGATTAATGAGGACGCGGCTTATAACACAACTCGATTGCGGAAAAAAGCCCCGACTATGATTTTTTCTCGCCTTTGTAATCGCCGGGCGGGGTGAATTGTTAACTGTGTCCGGACCAATAGTAAGAGGGTCGAAAAGGGCCTGCGTCAATGCGGAACGGGCAATTCCGATGTCGCAGCTAGCTTCATCAGATCTCTATTTTTTCCCCGACTTTGTCGCTTCCGGAATGGCGTCCGTCGAGGAGAAATAGGGTTTGATATCTATCAGGGGTGTATTGTCCAGGCAATCTACGGCGTCTACTTTGATGACACCGTTTTTTTCATCAATTTCGAGGAGTTGCACGAATTCGAGCCCGATCGGATTGGGCCGTACAGGGCTCCGCAGGGAAAATGTGCCAGTAGGCTGATCCGCATGTGCCGGATTTTGAATGACGAGATTTCGCTCGGACTGATCCAGCCACACCAGAAGTATCGCATGGGAATAACGAGAAAGCCCTTTCAGGGCTGACCGCCAGGCCGGGTCGACCAGCACTTCCGCCGTTTTCTGACGTTCCCGCGCCTGCACCATGTTTTTTGGACAATCGGCCCGGTCTGTCCAGGGGGATCGCACATGACCGATATATACCAGCCCAGCCGAAGGTTCCATTTGCGCCGGATCGATATCGGCTAAAATTTCGTTTGGGCGTGGTTCGCGTCCTGCCATGTGTGTTTTCCCCTGAACCTGAATTTTACTTAATACAACTACGATGATATCGGTAACTGGTGGACAATTGGCTCCATCAGTCAAACAGGGCCACAGCACGGGTCCAGCCAGCGGAAGCGGCTTTGATTTTGAACGGAAAACAAGAGACCACAAATCCCTTGTCCGGGAGCTGTTCCAGGTTCTGTAGTTTCTCCATGTGACAATAGGGAATTTCGATACCCGCGTAATGCCCTTCCCAAATTATGGATGGATCTTTTGTTTCCAGCCAGCGCTCGCGCATATGGTCAAACGGCGCGTCCCATCCCCAGGCATCGATCCCGGCGACGCGCACGCCGCGTTCCGTCAGAAAGAGGGTTGCTTCCCGACCCATGCCGATACCTGCGGTCATGAACTCGTCAGTGCCATAGCATTCACTGGCCCGGGTGTTGACGACCACAATGTCCAGGGGCTGCAAGTCGTGATCTATGCGCTTTAGTTCCGCTTCTACTTCTGCCGCCGTAACGATGTGGCCATCGGGCAGTTTGCGAAAATCAAATTTCACGCCGGGGCGGAAGCACCAGTCCAGGGGGATCTGGTCTATCGTCATCATGGGATCGCCGTTTTTGTCGACGGGATGAAAATGGTAGGGCGCATCAAGATGGGTGCCGTTATGGGTCACCAGATTGATCCGTTCCCAGGACCAGCCCTTGCTATCCGGGAGCTGATCTACGGTCAGTCCCGGGAAAAACTGGCAGACCATCTCCGCATTGTCGGCATTTGTCTTGTACTCGATCTGGGGACGCATGATTTCGTGGTCCGTCACCGTCTCGTTGTCGAGGGGCATGGATATATCAACTATTTTTGAAGGCAATTGCATCTTGGACTCCATTGACTGGGCATTGACTGGGCGGGATTTAGACATCGATAACCGGATTTGACACACCAGTTCGCCACAAGCGGCCGATTAAACTGAGATTAGCAGTTATCGATTTCGTGTAAATCCCCCGGGAACAGGAATTGTGCCCGCTAAGCAGTTGAACGACACCCCCAATTAGCTATATACAAACAATCAGGTAACTAGATTTATCACCACATCGACTCATCTGTAAATGAAACTCAGGTGCACGACGTGCCTCGGACTATTATAAAGCACGTCGCGGACACGAACCGGCCCAGCGGACATGATTGAGTTCGGAAATTGGGGCGCCGGAATTTGGGAAGGATGCATTGAATGGCCTACGAAAAACTCGAACTGCTCATTGACGGGGAATGGACCCAGGGAACATCGGGAAAATCCGAAAAAGTAATCAATCCGGCGACTGAAGAAGTTCTCGGTGAACTGCCGCATGCGAGTGCCGCGGATCTGGATCGCTCCCTCGACGCCGCCCAGAGAGGGTTTGAGGTTTGGAAAGCAACATCCCCGGCATCGCGTCAGGATGTGACGGAAAAGGCGGCGCGTCTCATGGAAGACCGGCTGGATTCTATCGCCGAAAATCTTACCCGTGAGAACGGCAAGCCCCTCGCTGAAAGTAAAGTCGAAATGGGCTTTGTGATTGCGGTCACACGCTGGTACGGGGAAGAAGGAAAGCGGGCCTACGGGCGCCTCATCCCTCCGCGCATTCCGGGCGCGCGCCAGATGGTATTGAAAGAGCCTGTCGGGCCGGTGACTGCGTTTGTCGCCTGGAATTTCCCGGGCACCAATGTTATTCGCAAAGTGGCTGGATCCATTAGTGCCGGTTGTTCGATTATCATAAAGGCCAGCGAAGAAACCCCGGCCACCTGTATTGCCATCGCCCGATGCTTCCAGGATGCCGGTTTGCCTCCCGGAGTTCTGAATGTTGTCTTCGGTGTTCCCGACGAGGTTTCCCGGCATCTTCTGGCTTCACCCATTCCGAAAAAACTTTCATTCACAGGCAGCGTTCCCGTGGGTAAACACCTCCAGAAACTTGCAGCGGATACGCTCAAGCGGTGCACCATGGAACTTGGTGGTCACGCGCCAGTGCTTGTCTTTGACGATGCCGATGTTAACAAAACGCTTGACGCAATATTCCCCCATAAATTCCGCAATGCCGGACAGGTCTGTATTTCCCCGACCCGCTTCTACGTTCAGGAAAAGATCTACAATGAATTTGTTGATGGGTTCACAGAACGCGCCCAAAGCCTGAATGTGGGCAACGGGCTCGAAGACGGTACGCAAATGGGGCCTCTGATTGCGGGGCGCCGACTTGATGTCATGGATGAGTTCATGGCCGATGCCCGGGACAAGGGGGCAAATATCGTCACCGGTGGCGAACGTATCGGTAACCAGGGTACTTTCTATGCTCCGACGGTTCTGAAGGATGTACCGGACGAAGCCAAGATCATGATCGATGAGCCCTTCGGTCCCGTCGCGCCGATGACCACATTCAAGGACTTTGATGATGTTGTCGAACGCGCCAACAGCCTGCCGTTCGGATTGGCGGCTTATACATTTACATCCGATGGCGATCGAGCCCGTAAACTAGGTGACGCGATTGAAGCCGGCATGGTCGGCGTCAATCATGTCGGTGTATCCATGCCGGAGACCCCGTTTGGCGGTATACTCGACAGCGGCTATGGATCCGAAGGCGGTATTGAAGGGCTGGAGGCCTATCTGAGAACCCGCTTCGTGACCGAGCTCGACGTTTAGGTTGCGCTTCAAGGAACCGTCATCTGCGATCACGTTCAGTGATCAATCAAATGATAACCGCGGCAGAACAATCTGCCGCGGTTTACTTATTAGGCTCTGATTTTATCTCGCTGGGTCCCTAGACGGCATTTTTGCCTTCGTCGGTCTCCGGTTTCCAGACCTTCTCATGGGCCGCGTGGCCTTCTTCGGACCAGATATGCTCTGTGCCGTCGCCCATGAATACGACGAACACTTCGCAGCCATCGGGGTATTCGTAAGGACCGTGAATCTCGTCCCAGCCAAATACATAATCCCCGGGGCGCAGATCCTTACCGGCTACACACATCCGGCCCTTGAGAACAACAATCGAATGCCAGCTCTTGTGAGAATGGGCCGGTTCCACATAACCCGGTGGAAATTTGACTTTCATATCGACGCGTTTCATGGCGAGATCCTGGTTCAGCACTTTGACCTGAACCCCGTCGGGGAGTGTCAGCAATTCGTTGGCCAG
>JBPCWG010000226.1:0-3698 GCA_051009705.1 Methyloligellaceae bacterium
TAAGGCGATGGAATATGGCCTTATATGTTACCCGGGTAACGGTACTGCGGATGGTGATCTCGGCGATCACATTCTTCTCGCACCTCCGTTTATTGTAGAGCAGAAACAGCTTGATGAAATTATCGAACGCCTGGATAACACGCTGAAGGATGTGCTGGCCTGAACGGTTAGCCTCGTGCGAGGCCTTTTTCTTCCAATTCCCGGAGATAGGTTTGCCAGTTCGAATCATGGTCTCGCCCCAAATCATAAAGATAAGACCATGAGAATATCCCAGTATCGTGTGTATCATCAAATACCAGTCTGATCGCATAATTTCCGATGGGTTCAATATCCGCGATTTTTACTTTGGCTTTGAAGCCCACAGTTTTCCGCTGGTCGGGGCTGTGCCCCTGTACTTCGGCACTCGGACTGAGAACGCGCAGATATTCCGCCGGATATGAGAATGTCTCCTCATTGTCGAACGATATCGTCAGAACATCCTTTTCCTTGTTAAGCCGGATTTCCTGGGGCCAGTACGTTGTTCCATTCATCGTCTTGAATAACCTTAAATCGGGTGACGTCTTGATATTTTTCAATGAGCCGTTATTGTCTCAACCTATTGTGCGCCGCATCCCTTTTCAATGCAGGATTGACAGTTTGAATAGATATATCGCCGATGAAACAGGTTTCTGACGGCATTGGGCAAGCCTTCTCGCTGATATTCACACTGGATCCGGGACTTCTGAACATTATAGTTTTATCGCTATGGGTCAGCGGCGTGGCTATCATATTTGCCAGCGCCATTGCATTGCCCCTTGGCACTGTTCTGGCCAGATCTCGCTTCCCGGGGCGTTCATCGATCATCATCCTTCTCAACGCTCTCATGGGCTTTCCACCGGTCGTTGTGGGCCTCATTGTTTATCTGTTGTTTTCCCGAAACGGGCCGCTCGGCGTTCTAGACTTGCTCTTTACCCCGACGGCCATGATTATCGCTCAAATTCTCCTTGCCCTGCCAATTGTCGCCTCCGTTACCCGGCAGACGATCGCCATGTTGTGGGAGACAAACAGGGAACTCCTGATCTCGGTTGGCGCAAATCGATTACAACAGAACGCAACCCTGCTTTGGGAAGCACGTTTTTCTCTGTCTACAGCAATCCTTGTCGGCTTTGGGCGGATCATAGGTGAAGTTGGTGCCGTAATGATCGTCGGCGGCAACATTGATAATCTGACTCGGGTACTGACTACTGCTATTGCCCTGGAAACCCGGAAAGGGAATATCGGTCTGGCCATTGGGCTCGGAATTATTCTGATCCTGATTGCAATTCTGATCAATGCGACCGTTTATTTCCTGACAAATCTCGAAGAGGCCAAGGAATGAGTTCGCGAATTCTGCCTCTTCAACTCCAGGATCTGCGGTACCGGGTCGGGGATCTCGATCTTTTGGGCCCCATAAATCTGACCCTCGAAGCGAAATTGAAAACTCTGGTCATCGGCCCGAACGGTGCCGGCAAAAGCCTGATGCTTAAACTTTGTCACGGACTGCTGAAACCATCATCGGGTCAAATCAAGTGGATGGGAAGCGATAAACAAGCTGCCGACCGGCATCAATCCTTCGTTTTTCAGCATCCAATCATGCTGCGGCGTACATCGTTGGAGAATGTTGCTTATCCCCTCAAAATTCGGGGCCTGCCGCAGGATGAGCGTAATGACCGGGCGATTGAGGTTCTAAAGATGACGGGCATTGCGCACCTGGCGGACCGGCCTGCCTTAAAACTCTCGGGTGGTGAAAAACAGAAATTGTCCCTGGCCCGGAGCTGGGCAACAAGACCAGAGGTACTGTTCCTTGATGAGCCTACCGCCAATCTGGACCCGCGAAGTACACATGATATGGAAAATCTGATTAATCAGATCTATCAAACGGGGACAAAGATTATCATGACAACCCATGATATGCCGCAAGTCCGGCGCCTTGCTGATGAAATCTGTTTCATTCATCAGGGTAAAATCATCGAGCATGGTCCGGCGAACAAGCTTCTGGAATCGCCAGAAAATCCGATGACGGCAGCATTCGTGAATGGTGAACTGCTGATTTGATCCGCTCTCAGGTCTCGATAACGATGCTGGGCGCCGATTTCGCCTGCGTGCTGTTCGTCTCCAAAACGTCCCAAATTTTTGTCGCGATGGCCTTATAAGATTTGGAATGTTCTGATTCTGGACTGCTGACGACAACCGGTTGCCCGGAGTCGGAATTTGCCCGGATTTCCATATGCAATGGGATTTCTCCGAGGAAGTCCAGGCCGAGTTTTTCAGCTTCGCGTTTTGCGCCACCATGACCGAATATCTCTGAACGGTCACCACAGCTCGGACAAATGAAATAGCTCATGTTTTCTACAATACCGAGTACCGGTACGTCGACACGACGAAACATGTTGAGCCCCTTGCGCGCATCGATTAGTGCCAGATCCTGTGGTGTCGACACGATCACGGCCCCGGCCAGCGGCACCTGTTGCGCCATTGTCAACTGCGCATCCCCCGTGCCCGGTGGCATATCGACAACGAGCACATCCAATTCTCCCCAAAGCACATCCTTGAGCATCTGAGAGAGAGCTGAAATGACCATCGGACCCCGCCAGATCATGGGCGTATCTTCCTCGACAAGGAAGCCCATCGACATGACATTGAGACCATAACCCTGCATGGGTTTTAGAAGATTTCCCTGGACTGGTTGCGGCCGTCCTGTAATTCCCAGCAATCTCGGAAGTGAGGGACCATAAATATCCGCATCAAGGATTCCGACCTTCAAACCGTTTGCCTGGAAGGCCAAGGCAAGATTGACTGATGTCGTCGATTTTCCAACACCACCTTTACCCGATGCAACGGCAATGATGTTTTTTACGCCGGGAACACCGACTTTCTGAGTTTCGGAACCTGATGGCTGCGGCGCGGCCGCTCGATCTTTTTGCGCCGCTCCCGGACGTGAAATCTGCCGCGGACCGGCTCCGGATCGGACTGCATCACCCCCGCCATTGCTTGCTTTTGCGCTGCCCGGTTCAACATCCGCGGTCAGGGACACCGTGCAGGATTCGACACCGTCGAGTTCTTGAACAACTTTTTCGGCCGCCAGTCTCAACGCATCCAGTTCTTCGGCACGTGATGGATCAACTGTGATCGAAAAATAAACCTTATCCTTCTGTATAAAAATTTCTGAAAGCAATCCCAGGTCAACAATATTGTCTTCCAGATCCGGCCCTTTGACGCGTTTTAGCACCGATAGTATCTCATCTTTCGTAATTGACATCTGTCATTGCTTTCTAAGCTATAAATTTATTCTTACTGCAGTTTCCCAGATGCTGCAGATACTGAGATCGGGTCGGAAGTGGTACTCCAAACTTATTGCAGTTCGATCAATGATCCGGAAACTATTTAATGGTTATGACCGGGTTTTTCAATTCCATAAATTTCCGGCGAACTGCCTAAGGGCCCGGAAGCATTAATCCTGGGACCAGACCAGACATATTTGACCAAAGGCGTCATTGATCGAATGACAATGGGGCGCTAATATTGGGAGACGCCAATGGCTAACCAGCCAGACGGCGGGACATCAGCGAAAGGAAATCACTGTGGATGAATTCACTGTTCGTCCTGATCCCGAGAACGGACAATTGTCAGTCGATGTTGAGGGTATGGATCATAATGGCCAGCCCATATCCACGTCTGTC
>JBPCWG010000227.1:0-6695 GCA_051009705.1 Methyloligellaceae bacterium
GGCGCTTTCGACGGCGGCGCATCGAGGCCGCCAAATTCAACCACACCGGCAAGCCGAATGCGCCCTTCCATGGGAGTAATGACAAAGCGTCCCGACGCCACCATGACAGGGGCCCGGGGGACCATGTTCGGCTCCCACAATTCGATGTGATAACCGCGCTCGCTTTCCAGCGGAATTGTGAGCCCCAGTTTTTTGGCAAGCGTCGCAGACCAGACGCCGGTGGCGAGGACAGCGCACTCGCAGTCAATCGTTTCACCGCCGGCACGCACACCGGTCAGACGGCCATTTTCATGAACAAAATCATCAATTTCCGCCTTGATCTGCTGCCCGCCATTTTGAACGACAGTCTGCGCCAGGTCCTTTACGTACTGCCCCGGATCCGCAATCACACCATGTTCCCCAAAGCGGGCGGCAAAGCCGAAGTCGCGGGAGAAAATGGGATCATAATCAACAAATTCCTGACCCTCGAGTTCGTCCCAGTTCAGCCCCAGGTTTTTGCGCAGCGACCAGCCGAAGGCATCGTCGGCGAAATGCTTGCGATTATTGTAAAGGAACAGATAGTCCGCAGGCACGATCCATTTTTCAGCAACAGTCCCCCGGGCCAGGGCCTGATGTTCCGAGAGGCTGTCCCCGACCACGCCGAACAATGCCGAGGCAATCCGCTTGGAAGATTCCGGATTGCAGTGGGACATGTACTTTAACAGCCAGGGTAAGAGTTTCGGTACGTAAGACCATTTGAGAAACAAGGGCTGGTTGGGACTGAAAAGCATTTTCGGCGCAATTTTCATGAGACCCGGAACATTAACGGGAACGACGGAGCAAGACGCCAGAATTCCTCCATTGCCAAAACTCGTTCCCTCGCCCGGTCCGGCCCTGTCGATCAAGATGACCTCGTGGCCGGCGCGCTGCAGCCAGACAGCGGCGGATACACCGACGATGCCAGCGCCGACAATGGCTATGCGTTTCGACGTCTCAGTCATTGGGATCCATTTAAACCTTCCGATGAATGTAATGTGTAGTGGCGAACCTTTTCCAGATCAACACGTATTCCAAGCCCGGGTTTTTCCGGGATTTCAACAAATCCGTCTCTGACGGGAAAAGTCTCGGCAAGAATGTCTTCTTCGAGAAAATATTTTGCCTGATAAAACTCACATCCCAGGGTTATCCCGGGGTTGGCCGCAATCATATGGGTACCGGCGAGATGCGCCAGACCGGTTTCAAACATGTCGCCACCATAAGCAGTGAGACCTGCAGCACGGGCCATTTCGGCAACGACACCGGCCCGTTGCAAACCGCCGGTCTTCATGATTTTTATGGAAACGCCATCGCAGATCTGCTCATTAATAGCCCGGGTCATATCTTCCGGCCCGAAGACACTTTCATCCGCCAGCAGAGGCACATCAAGACTGTCGCGAAGCCGGGCCATCAATTGGAACTGGTTCGCTTTCACCGGTTGTTCAATGAATGTCGGTTCAAAATCCGCAACCTGCAGAACCCGTTCCCGGGCTTCTTCCGGGGACAGTCCATGGTTAAAATCGACCCGCACATCCAGTTCCGGGTGATGTTTGCGAATGTATTCAAGACGCGATATGTCAAACTCCGCGGTACTGAAGCCCGCTTTCAGCTTGATCAGGCCGACCCGATCATCAACGAGTCTTTCAAGAAGCGCCTTGTCTCTCTCGAAATCGGGATTGGCAATGGAACAGGATAAGGGAATCCTGTCCCGTACCTTGCCGCCGAGGAAGGCCCAGACCGGCAATCCCGCAACCCGGCCGGCGAGGTCGTAAAGCGCGGTCTCGAGAGCCGCCTTGGCCTCTGTGCAATGCATTACCACGCTTCGGCAATCCTCCAGAATGGCGGGCATTTCAGCCAGTGAGCGCCCGACGACCAACGGGCGCATATAGCGATCAAGAGCAGCAAAGCTGGCCTCGGGGGAACCGGTAAACACAACCCAGGGGGACGCTTCGCCAAAGCCTTCAAGGCCGCTCTCACCGACGAGGCGGAGGACAATAATCTCAATTTGGTTTTCGACACGCCCGATCCCGTGATCCCGGCGATCGACGACAGGCACGGCTATATGCCAGACATCAAATCCGACGATTTTTTCGCTCAGATCTTTTGTCTGTTCACTCATGCCACCCACTCGGATACTGGTGCCGCAGATTCATCAAGAGGCTGGGAAATTATGTCTACCAATGTCGGACCGTCATGTTCCAGCGCTTCCCTGAGAACGCCTTCCAGCTTTTCCGGGTCTTCGACACGCCACGATTTCACACCGAAAGAACTGGCGACAGCGGCGTGATCGGTGCGATTGAAATCGACATTGTAGAAGCGGGAGTCAAATCCGGAACGCTGACCGGCTTTAATCCAGCCATAGGTCGCATTGGAAAACACGATGGAGGTAATCGGCATCTTATAACGCGTGATGGTCTCGTACTCGCCACAACAAAAGCCGAACGATCCGTCACCCATTACGGCCACAGTTTTTGAACCGGGCCGACCTATATGAGCGCCCATGGCCGCTGCCAGGGAATATCCGAGTGCTCCGTGGGCCCGGTTTGAAATAAAATGCCGTCCGCTCTTGCGCCAGCGATAATGTCCGGAAAAATAAGGGCACGGCGTTCCCGGATCCGCAACGATGTTGGCATCGTCGTCAAGGAGTTTGGACAGAAGGGAAATTGTGCGCTCCGGCCGAATAGGTGTTTCGAGACTTTCCGCCAGGGGATTGAAACCTGCCAGCTTCGTTTGCCAGGCAGCTTCGGCCCTGACATTGCCCTGCTGGCTTGACCGGTCTGAACGGTTCCGGAGTTCGGCATTCAAGGCATCCAAAGCCAGCTTCGCGTCGGCGCAAATAGCCACTTCCGTTGAATAATTTGCGCCAATCACTTGCGGATCGCTATCGATATGAATGATTTTGACACCCGCTTTCGGGTATAGCCAGCGCTCTGTTGTCACCGATCCGGCGCGGCAGCCGATGAATATTATGACATCCGCGTCATCGACAACCTGACGCGTTGCGGGAATACCACCATTTGAGCCGACAACCCCAACCGCATAGGGGCTGGTTTCTGCGACGACCCCCTGCCCCGAAACCGTGGTGGCAATGGGCAACTGCAACAGCGCTGCGAGCTCATCGACGGCACTGAAAGCGCCGGATATTACCGGTCCACCGCCGCAGATGGCCAGCGCCGATTTTGCATTGGCCAGTATTTCCGCAGCTTTTTCGATATCGGAAGTCGCCGGCGCCGTCCGTTCCGTTGGAAAATTCTGATGCCGTTTATCGGCCCAGACCTCGGAAGCCTCCACAGGCCCCTGCTGGGTATCGAATGGCAGTGCCAGGTGCGCCGCTCCGGGCGTGCCCGTGGTCATTGCCCGAAAAGCCGCCCGCACCATCGCTGGCAACCGTGTCGAGTCGTCCAGAGATGCATTCCACTTGGTCAAAGGCCGGAACAGTGACACCTGGTCCAGCTCGGTCAGCGGATAGCGCCCCCTGGCCGATGTCGAAACATCGGTCGTTATGGCCAGAATTGGGATGGAGCTTTCATTGGCTTCAACCAGCGCCGGGAGAATATAAGTTGCACCGCCACCTGAAGGACCTTCGCAAATCCCGGGTTTGCCCGTCACCCGGGCGTAGCCATCGGCCATATAGCCGGCGTGACGCTCGTCGCGGGTCAAAATATGGGTTATGTCATGATCCAGCCGTGCCAGCGCATCATAAAAAGGCAGGGACGTATCCCCGCATAACCCAAAAATATGAGAAACACCGTGATGCTGGAGGAGCCGTACCATGGCCTCGGCTCCGGTCATCTGATTCGATCCGTATTCCGACATGACTAAATAATTCTTCTCTTTTTGTTTTTTTGTACTCTTAACCCGTTTGTGCTCTATAAATGTATTGACATTCCGTATAATTGGTGGAATTCAGATCTGTATACAGCCCTGTATGACGACAAAACAGGCTGATTGTCAAGCTACAATTCGAGGATTTGAATTTTCCGATGTCAGAAGGCCGTGTCGAAAACCTGTATGCCCAGCTCAAGTCAATGGCGATCGATTTTCGAATTCGGCCGGGAGAGCGTATCAATGAGGGGGCCCTATCGCGGGAACTGAGCACGAGCCGGACGCCGCTGAGAGAAGCCCTCAACCGTCTCGTTGCCGAACAGCTGATTGAATTTCGACCGAGGAAGGGATTTTTCTGCCGCGAACTGAAACCGGATGCCATTTTCGACCTCTATGAGCTGAGAAAGATTCTGGAAACGGAAGCCGTGCGCCTGGCTTGTGAGCGGGGTAGTGATGGTGAGATACAGAATGTCTCCCGCGAACTCCATGAATTCGGCCTCGACTCCGCCGGAAAGACCATCCGTGAGGTAACGGAACTGGACGAGCATTTCCATATGAGCATTGCCCGCCTTTCTGGAAATTCCGAACTGGTTCGCCATCTGCAGCAGATCAATGAGCGCATCCGCTTTATCCGCTGGATCGACATGGGATCGCGCGTGACAAAAACAAAAAGCGAGCACAAAAATATCATCGCAGCTATACAGGAGCGAGACAGCTCCGAAGCGGTGACCCAGATTCGAACTCATATCAATATGCGCATGGATCAGGTTGTCTCCGCGGTCCGGGAAGGCGTATCGAGTATTTATGTGACGGGACCCGAAGAAATATTCGACCGGCGCCTGGAGCAGACCGGGGTCTAGAATGCGAGATCTGAGATGAAGGTAAGTGGTGGCAAAACAGTTTACGGCGCTTCTCTGGGCATCCTCATGCTCGAAGCGCAGTTTCCGCGAATCCCAGGCGATATGGGAAATGCCGAGACCTGGCCGTTTCCGGTGCAGTATCGCGTTGTCCCCAATGCCAGTCCGGACCGGGTTGTGCGGCATCAGGCCGAGGGTCTGCTGCCAGCCTTTATAGAAACCGCCGAGGACCTGGTGGCCCACGGTGTCGATGGCATCACGACGAATTGTGGATTTCTGTCGCTGTTTCAGGAACAACTGACCAAGGCTGTCCCCGTACCCGTTGCCGCGTCGTCCCTGATGCAGGTCAGCCTCGTCAACTCCCTGCTGCCCCCGGGACAAAGGACCGGCCTGTTGACAATTTCCGGTTCAACACTCACAGAACAACATCTGGTCGCCGCCAATGTGCCTCTGGAAACACCGATTGAAACCACCGAAGACGGCCAAGAATTCAGCCGCGCGATCCTGGACGACGAACCCCAGATGGATGTGTCTCTCGCCCGGCAGGACAATGTGGAAGCCGCTCTCAGACTGAAGAGTAAACATCGGGATCTCGGGGCTATCGTCCTTGAATGTACAAACATGACGCCCTATGCCGCCGACATCCAGGAAGCCACACAAATGCCCACCTATTCCATGGTGAGTTTTGTCAGCTGGTTTCATTCCGGGCTGGTGCCGCGCACTTATTGATGACGATACAAATTCGTCGGCGTTAGCCGGGGTTAAAGTCGCGGCGAATTTGCCTTACGGGGCGCGGAACTGTTGTGTTATCATCGGTTTCGAAATTTTATAATCAAGAAACAACCAGCCCATTAGAATTTACCGGGGCAATACCTTTCCCCATGGACAAAGCCAAAACCTCTTATGTAGCGGTATCGCTGGCCTGCTTTTCCACAATGCTCGGCGGTATGACGGTGGCCTTCACCCGTCTGGTGATCTCCGAGACCGAACCTCTGTCCCTCGCTCTTATCCGCTACGGTATCGCCGCGATCATACTCCTCGCTTATTTTCTCTATACCGAGAAAATGATACCCCGTGTCGCGAAACCGGATATCTGGGCGCTCATTGTTCTCGGATTGTTTATGTTCACCCTGTTCCCCTCCCTCATGGCCAGGGCCCTTGTGGACACCAGTGCGGCCCATGGAGGATTGATATTTTCGACCATGCCGCTGATTACCATGATCATCAGCGTGACATTTGGGGTCGAAGCCATAAACAGGTATAAGGTGGCCGGTGTCGCGATCGCTATTATCGGAACCCTTCTCGCCCTGGAAACCAATACGGATTCGTTCAAGGAGGCAACGCTCTGGGGGGACATCTACATGTTTCTAGGGATTACGTCCGCTTCCATCTTCAATGTCTTTTCAAAGAAATATCTTATTCTCTACGGCTATCTGTTTGTGATAGCCTTTACCCTAATAATCGGCGTCGCCGGATTGTTTGTCCTTGCCCTGATATTTGAAAGCCCGTTCACGGGATCACTGAGTTTCAGTGCGACCGGATGGTTCGTGGTCCTCCTGCTCGCCATTCCCGGGGGAACGCTGATGGTTGCAATCTGGGGCAAGGTTCTGCAGATGATTTCTCCGACCCAGGCGGCTATTACCATCGGATTTAACCCCCTGACTGCCATTGTGCTGGGGGCCTGGTTTTTGTCCGAAGGGGTATCGGAACTTTTGTTCGTTGGCCTTATACTTATTCTGGTGGCTATAATAGTCGCCAGTTACGACCCAAAACCTGCCGGTAATTCCTAACAGGCCAACGCGAACTGCGGGCAGGTTTAAAAAGGAGCAAGAGATACCTGGAAAGCTGAGAGAGGGATAGAAACCATTATGAAACAACTCGCACCGCTTTTTGAAATCGTGAAGTCATTCCGCATCGATGTCGCAACGCTGAAACTCAATGGGGCTACAGCCGTCATTTTTCTGGGAGTCGTGCTCCTGATCGGTTCCTATCTGGCGT
>JBPCWG010000228.1:0-2910 GCA_051009705.1 Methyloligellaceae bacterium
CGTCTGTATTTTATTGATCCGGTTTGTTCCTTATGAAAAACAATTTTCTGTTAAATATGATCAATCAGTGGGTAGATCAGTTCATTGCCTGGCAAAATCCAGAGGCCGAATTCGAGGTCTGCGGGTATGAAATCGTTTCCGACCGATAGAGGACGGCTTTCACCTGCCGGTCACACCTGACCATCCCCTGTTGCCGGAACATAACCAACAACAATCGAGCGATTCGAGCAATTTAGCCTGCAGGATCAGGCCACGTTATCATCCGGATAGAAAACGTGACCGGAAAATAGCTTGCGGGCCGTTCTCAGAAATGCCGCTTTCCTAATTTCAACGGCATCGTTTTTCATTTCCGTTTCCATCAAAACATCGAGAGCCCCAAGGGGATGTTCAACGGCCATGACTTTCTGCTCTCCTGAGGGAATATCCGCAAGGTCATATGCCGGGGATCCGGGTAGAACACAAGCCGTAGCCACGCTGACGGCACCGAAAACCCCGATGGAAGCATGGCAACGATGAGGAATAAAAGTTCGGGTCATGATGCATCCGCCATTTTGAGATTCGGATACGAGCGTCATTTTTGGGACTGTTTTCTCGGTGACATCTCCTAGGTTCATCAGTGGCCCCGCTGCCAATCGGACTTCTTCGAGACGTGCCTTCAGTTCTGTGTCACTGTCAAGCTGCTCCCGCGTCTCATGCCCCGTACGGCCAACATCCCGGGCGCGAAAAACAACAACCGGCATACCATTGTCGATACACGTGACGCGAAGCCCGGCAATCTCATCGCTTTCATTACCGGTGGGAAGAAGAGCACCACACATGGATCCCGCAGCGTCTTTAAAGCTCAGCGGAATAGCCGAGGCGGTACCGGGCACGCCATCAATGCGGGCACTGCCTTCCCAGCATATCTCACCCCCGGGCGTTTCAACTTCAGCCATGGCCGTTTGCCCGCTATTGACCATGTATATGGCTATTTCCGTTTTATCACTGTCTGCTTCGATCAATCCCTGTTCGATTGCAAAAGGACCGACACCTGCGAGAATGTTACCGCAATTCTGACCGTATCCCACGCGCGCTTCATCGACAAAGACCTGGGCAAACAGATACTCGACGTCTATGTCCGGCCGTTCAGACCGTCGAACAATTGCCACTTTGCTGGTCAGGGGATCAGCACCTCCGATGCCATTGATCTGCCGATCATCCGGCGATCCCATCACCGAAAGCAGAAGCTTATCCCTTTGCTCTTCATCCTCTGGCAAATCGGAAGCAAGAAAATAGGCGCCTTTTGAAGTTCCCCCTCGCATCCATGTACACGGCAAAGAATGCATACCTATTCCCCCTTCAAAAGACTGGCGTCTTTTAAATATGTCAGTCCTTTTTCTTTCAGCCTCTCTCTCATACCATAAATATCCAGACCGACCTCTCCTGTCTGCAACCGGGTGCGCGTGGCATCTTCCTTGGTTTCACGCTCGCGGGATTTTTCCAAAACAAGTGCCGCGTCTGAACGCCGAACCACACAAACTCCATCGTCGTCGGCGACGATCGCATCTCCCGGTTCAATGGACACGCCGGCACAAACTATGGGAACGTTGACCGACCCCAGTGTTTCCTTGACGGTACCCTGGGCTGAAACTGCACGGGACCAGACGGGAAACTGCATTTCCGTAAGTGGCCTGATATCCCGGCATCCCGCTTCAATAACCAACCCAATAACACCCTTTGAACGCAAGGACGTCGCCAGGAGTTCACCAAAATAGCCGGCGTCCGAAGGAGAAGTCGGGGCGACAACGAGAATATCTCCCTCCCGGCATTGTTCGACGGCAACGTGGATCATCCAGTTATCGGCAGGTGCGATGGAAACCGTAACCGCGGAACCGGCAATGGCGGCTCCAGGATAGATCGGCCGCATATAGGCCTGCATTAATCCGATGCGACCCTGAGCTTCGTGCACCGTTGACACGCCGGCGTCTGCCAGACCCGAGAGGATCTGTGCTTCTGTTCGTTCGATATTTTCAACAACTACGTGCATATCCTGGTACATCCTGTTTATCTGATCACAGTTCATCCACCGTGCGTGGAAAGACTGACTGGTAAGCTTCTCCATAACGAGCGGGACGGCCACCTGCCTGACCACCGGAGTTACGACGGAAATGATTGCCTCGGTTCTCCGCAACGTTTGTGTAGAAATCCCACAAATGTTCTTGCCCCTCCATACACTCGATCGCTGCCCGTTTTTTGTCCCATACATCGGTGATATCCAGGAACGTGTCGGGTTTCCAGCCGCAACGCTCAGTCTGATGCGGTTCGAACAAATAAAGCTGGGGAGCACCGAGAACTGTCTCGCCCGGATTGTGTCCCCACGCCTGGGCAATCATGCGACATTCCAGGGCTATCTTTGTCGCGTAAGGATGGTCTGTGTTATAGGGATCGTCCTGGGAATGGCTCAACATAAACTGCGGCTGTACCTGGCGAATGACATCGACGAGACGATATTTCGCCTCCCGATCCATTTCCAGCGGATAATCCCCGAGATCAAAAAACTGGATATCGTGGGCACCGAGTGCTGCGGCTGCATTTTCTGATTCTTTTTTCCGTTCCGCCTTCACATGTTCGAGTGTACAACCCTCCTGTTTCCAAAGTTTTGCGGATTCTCCCCGTTCTCCATAGGACAGGCAAACGATGGTCACCTCGTACCCTTTACTTGTATGCAGGGCGATGGCGCCGCCCGCCCGCCACACAAAATCGGCTGAATGCGCACTCACCACCAAAGCCGTTTTTTTCGTCATCTGTTCCTCCAAAATATCTCGCTCATTATTCCAACTTTTATTTAAGGCTATCGTTTCACGGGACGGGAGGCGTACCGTGAGTATGAAAACTTTCGATCGTCTGCAGGCCCCAGGCCTGCCCTTTCTT
>JBPCWG010000229.1:0-5581 GCA_051009705.1 Methyloligellaceae bacterium
CATAGAAGTTCTGGAAGCCATCGACGTCTGGAGAAGCAAAGGTCAGGTGTTGAATCGGACCTGGAAGCCCTGCCCGATCTTGTTCCGGCTGGACAAGACCAAAACAAATCATATTGCCATCATGATCTTGGACACAGAAAGCTTCAGTACCGAAATAAAGTGAAGGTGATTTTAGGATCGTCACGCCCTGTTCTTCCGCGTTGGAGCGAAAGCGCGCCAGGCCATCTGCGCTACGAATAGAATAACCGGCATAGTTCAGTTCCCCAGCGTTACCGGTCGATATGATCAATCTCCGGCCGGGACCTTCACACCGAAATTCACCCTCTCCTGATTTCGACGGGATCATATCCATCACATTGCCGTAGAACCCGGCCAGCGCTTCAGGGGCGGGACTGGTGATGGCAAGATGATGGAGAAAAATATCACACTCGGTTGCGCTGAACGACATGGAAGTTCCCTTTTAAAATTACAATTCGATCAATTTGGCTGGCGCTTTCATCGACCCGTCAGAATTTGTTCCAGCGAGCGGCAAGAATATTGATAAGTTAGCCGTCCCTCCGAATGAGGCCGACTAATTGACACTATATCAAGATGTCGGATAGTTTTTCCACACTGATGAAGAAGGTCGTTGTCTGCGCTTTAGATCCCGAACCAATCAATCTAAACAGGGACGTTCACTAACGAACAGAACACGTCCGGCCTTATTCCAAAAATGCCTGAGAAATACGACAAGGGAATAAATGTTGGTCAATGGATATAGCTGTTATCGGTGGTGGAATTGGGGGGCTGACACTAGCTTTGACACTTCATGCCCGGGGGCTCTCCTGCAAAATTTTTGAAGTAGCACCTGAATTCAAGCCTCTTGGGTTTGAAATGACCAAAGCGACCGATACCGATTAAAAAAGGATCCCAATATAAAAACGGCAAATGTAATAAAACGTTTCTAAAGTTCATCCAGACTATCACTTTTGGACTGCGAAATCGTAATTCATCAGCTATATTTTTTTTCGGAAGCTCTTTGGAATTCCATGTTTGCTAGTTCTGATGGGACAATCAAATTATTACGTTTTTGTTGCCTGAAGGATTAATACGTAATAATTGGCAGTTGTGACGGGCGATAACTTAACGCCCACGGCGACCTAACATTTCGATAGCAATACGCCCTTATACCGCGTTACTGAAACCCATTGCTCTGTATTCATATCAGAAATTGACCGAGATCATTGATGAGTTTAAGTTATCAAGGATCAAAAATCTTAGTCGAAAATGAAACTCAGACAGTTACAAAATCTGATCGCTATTGCTGAATCCGGAAGTATTCGACAGGCTTCCAGGGATCTCAATCTATCGCAATCTGCTATCACGAAGTCTATCCAGCAGCTTGAAGACTATTTGAATACGAAATTATTGTATCGCAACAGTCAAGGCGTCGCATTGACGGCAACGGGCCAGGCTTTATTCGAACGCGCCAAGGTTGTCGACGCAGAAATTCGCAATGCGCACAATGATGTAGAATCTGTTAGAGATGCCGTTAAAGGCGAAGTCAGAATTCTGGCATCTCCCAGTGTCGCTATAGGTTTGCTGCCCAAAGCCGTCGTGGAATTCAAAAAAGAGAAACCCGGAACCAATTTCAGGATTGATGAGGGTGTATACCCGGAAAATTTGGCTGCCGTGCGGATAGGTGAGGCGGACTTTGCAATATGCATGCTGCCGGAAAGATTGATTGATCAGAGTCTGTCTCTGGAATTCCTGATCAAAGACAGATTGACAATTGCAGTACGGTCCGAAAATTCTCTTGTAAAGAAAAGAAACTTGTCTCTAGGCGGCTTGCAAAAATTAAACTGGGTAACTTATCAAAAGTCCCCTAGCAGTCGCGATATTTTCAGTAAGCTGTTCCAAATTAATAGTTTGCAATTGCCGGAAAATGTTATCGAATGTTCTTCTCTCGCCGCAACCATTGCCCTGATAGCTAACAGTGATTGCATCACAATTTTTCCAAGACATATGTTCGCTGATAATACAATTGATTATCGTATAAAACCCCTGAATTTGAAAACGCGTATGCCAGCCTGGAACATCGCAGTTATATTCCGCAGCAAGAACGCCCTTTCTCCCATATGCAAATCATTTTTGGAAAAACTTCGATCCGTTTATGGTTCGATGTAATGTTTAATGATCGATAAATTCGATCATCTGTTCCCATTAAGTGATCACACTGATTTGCGAAATCCTTATATGTTTGAATGAGAGAATACTCCGATCGACTATTCGATAGGTGCAGATTCTTCAATTGGAAGCATAAGGTTGGAGAGTATTCAATTGGCAAGGCTAAAGTTCTTTTTCGTTTTATTCGGTCTGCGACTGCTTCTGCACTATTGCAAGTGGCGATATCCGGAGTTCAGGAAACGTATCGCGGAAAAAAATCTCACCGCTGAACTGCGCACAAAAAACTTCAGTACATGTGGGTGGTACCAATTTCGCAATGGTAAGATATCGGGCGGGTTTGGGCAGCACGGAAATCCTGATGTCTCACTAATATTCAAAGATGAAACAATTGCCGCAAGACTTTTGCTTCCCCCAATTGATTCCTTGGAGCAGATCAACGCGATTAAGGATTTCAATCTGGAACTGCTCGGCAGCGACGAGAACACGCTTTGGTTTACCCAGACCATAATGCTGACCCAGACCATCGGTTGGAAATACGGCATCGAACTTGAGAACGGTGAAACTCGGTACACCAATATGACCAATGGGGGGCCGGTATTTATCTATGTTAAAGGCGGCAAAATCATACGCATTACACCGATCGTTTTTGACGACTCGGATCCCGAACCGTGGACGATACAGGCACGGGGCCAGTCTTTTACACCACCTCGCAAGACAACAATTGCTCCGCACGGTCAGAACTGGAAATCGATGGTATATTCACCTGACCGGTTGCTTTATCCGCTAAAGCGGGTCGATTTCGATCCGGACGGAGAACGAAATCCACAAAACCGCGGCATTTCCGGATATGAAAGAATTTCCTGGGATGAAGCTCTCGATATTGTCGCCGGCGAGATCAAGCGGTCGAAACGCGAACATGGACCGGGGGCCATTGCAAACTCCCATGGGTCACACCATACCTGGGGAAATATCGGATATTATTTGTCGGCCAACTTCCGCTTTATCAACGCCGTCGGCATGACGCGTGTTCATCACAATCCCGATAGTTGGGAAGGCTGGTACTGGGGGGCTGTTCATCATTGGGGGCAATCCCTCCGGGTTGGTCAGTGCGAAACATATGGTGGTGTAGAAGACGCACTGCAGGAAGCAGAGTTAATCGTTTTCTGGTCTGCCAATCCTGAGGCCACGAGTGGGTCTTATGGCGCCTTTGAAGGCACAATAAGACGCAATTGGTTGAAGAGAACGGATATCGAGATTGTCCACATTGATCCCTACTACAATGATACGGCCCAGTTGCTAGGCGGAAAATGGATCGCTCCAAAACCCACGACTGACACGGCACTGGCGCTGGCAATCGCTTATGTCTGGATAACAGAAGACCTATATGACAAAAAATTTGTCGAGGAAAAAACTGTAGGTTTTGATATTTGGAAAGCCTACATACTGGGAGAAGAAGACGGAATTGCCAAAACCCCGGAATGGCAGGCAGATGAAACGGGTGTGCCGGCCAAAACAGTGCGGGCACTGGCAAGAAACTGGGGTCGTAAAAAAACCTATCTCGGTGCCGGCGGCTGGGGCAATGGTCACGGCGGTGCGTGCCGAAACGAAACCGGAATCCAGTGGGCCCGGATTATGGTTTGCCTTATCGCCATGCAGGGAATTGGTCGTCCCGGTGTCAGCATGGGTAATCTGCAGTGGGGAACACCCGTTGATCTGAATTTCTATTTTCCAGGTTATGCAGAAGGTGGCATGTCAGGTGATCTTCATCATACGGCAATGGCGGTTGAGCTCTATCAGCGCATGCCCCAGTTGCCGAGCATGAATACGGTTGAACAATCCATCCCGCGATTACAGCTCCCCGAGGCCATTATGGAAGGGAAGGCTGAAGGTTACGTCTGGGATGGCAAATCCATCGAAGCTCAGTTCAGCAAGATCATCTATCCCAAACCCGGCTATTCACAGGTTAAAATGCTTTACAAATATGGCGGGTCAATATTTGGCACCATGTCCGACACAAATCGCCATGTAGATATGTACCGGTCTGACGGGCTGGAGTTCGTTGTTAATCAATCAATCTGGATGGAAGGAGAAGCTAAATTTGCCGATGTTATTCTTCCGGCCTGCACCAATCTGGAACGCCATGATATTTCTGAGTGGGCGGCCCTGGGGGGGTATGCCCATCATGGTCAATCGCAGCTGAATCACCGGGTTCTCATCTTTCAGCACAAAGTCATTGAACCGCTGGGGGAATCAAAATCGGATTTCGATATATTCGTCGAAATTTCCAAGAGGCTGGGACTTAGTGCCTATTTCTCCGAAGGTATGAACGCTCTGGATTGGGTGAAACGTGAGTTTGAAGCTTCGGATCTTCCCAGGATAATCACATGGAAAAAGTTCATCGAAAAAGGATATGTCGTACTTCCGGCCCCGAAAGAGGACCAGCGTACTCCCGTATCCTGGCGATGGTTCTATGAAGGCAGGAAGAAAGACGTTCCTGAACCCATGCCACTTCCTTCAGACTATACCGAAGAGTACCTCAAAGGCTTGCAAACCCAATCAGGAAAAATTGAATTTGAATGTGAAAGCCTCAAACGATTTGACGCAAATGATCCGGATCGTCCACCGATTGTCAAATATCGTGCTGCTCAGGAAGGTCCGGGAAACAGCGAATTGTTTGATCAATTTTCCCTGCAGATGCTCACGCCTCATCCCCGCTATTCATTCCATACTCAGGGAGACGGCAAGGACAGTTTCTTAAATGATATCGAAGAGCATCGTGTAGAGGTTGATGGCTACCGATACTGGGTCATTCGCGTTAACTCGGAAGATGCAAAAAAACGTGGCATAATGCACCATGATCTCGTCAAAGTTTATAACAATCGCGGAGCCGTCATCTGTGCGGCAAAGCTGACTAATCGATTGCCACAGGGTGTGATTCACGGGTTTGAATCCTGTGCAACTTATGATCCCATCGGGGAACCTGGAAATTCTGTCGATCGAGGGGGGTGTTTGAACCAGCTCACACCTCCAAAATCTCAGCTCAAAAAAGGTCATTCCATGGGATCGAGCACAGCTCTTGTGGAAGTAGAGGTTTGGGACAGAAAAGAAAGTGTCATAAATCGCCGTGCGGTGACTGATGAAGAAGGTGAACGTGTGGAGGTATCTTTGAGTTGAACACGGAACCGGAAATTCAGAAAAAATGGGCTCTCATAGTCGATGTCGATGGGTGCACAAATTGCAATGTCTGCGTACTGGCCTGCAAGGACGAACATGTTGGAAATTCATTTGCCGGCTACGCGGAGGACATGCCCAAACACGGCCATAACTGGATTCGTATCGAAACCAACGAGCGAGGAGACGGTCCGATGGTCGATGTCGGATATTTGCCCGTTATGTGCCAGCACTGTGATGAAGC
>JBPCWG010000230.1:0-5628 GCA_051009705.1 Methyloligellaceae bacterium
ACGCATTCTGTTGTCGGTGGTGTTATGGGTGCCGGGATTGCATCGGTGGGATTCGCATTGGTCAATTGGTCGACGATGGCAAAGATCGCTGCTAGCTGGGTTATATCTCCATTATTGGGCGGCGTCATAGCGGCGATATTCTTAGGCTTCATTAAGTCAAATATTATTTATCGGGAAGACAAGATTGCAGCTGCACGGCGCTGGGTGCCCATTCTCATTTCACTGATGGCTGCCGTGTTTTCCTGTTATCTGGTGATGAAGGGCCTGAAAAAAATCTGGAAAGCTGACATTGTTTCCATTCTTGGAATTGGCGTCGCTGTTTTTATTATTGCTCACCTTTTACTAAAACCTTGGATTTACAAGCAATCGCAGGGCATGGAAAATCGAAATCAGTCCCTGAGACAATTATTCCATGTTCCACTGATTTGTTCGGCCGCCCTTCTTTCCTTTGCCCACGGCGCAAATGATGTTGCCAATGCTGTGGGTCCCTTGGCGGCGATCTTCCATAGTGTCCAGTCTGGCGACATCTCGAGTAAAGTAGAGATTCCAATATGGGTCATGTTAATTGGAGCCTTCGGAATTAGTTTGGGCCTGTTTCTGTTCGGCCCCAAGCTAATTCATATGGTCGGGCAACAGATTACTAAAATGAATCCCATGAGGGCTTTCTGTGTTGCTTTGTCTGCTGCCATTACGGTTATATTCGCCTCTGCCCTGGGGCTTCCAGTGAGTTCGACACACATTGCTGTAGGTGCGGTGTTTGGCGTTGGTTTTTTCCGTGAGTTCTACACAAGCCGGAGCAAGCGGAGACGAGACTATGTCCGTTCAAAGCAGGGTGAAGTCTTCGAATTTTCCCGGGGAGGTCCCAAAAACGGCGAGCTTAGAAAGCGCAAACTGGTTCGCAGGTCCCATTTTTACACGATTGTTGCGGCCTGGTTGATAACGGTTCCCGCAACGGCCCTTATTTCGGGAGCAATTTATTTGGGCCTGAATTTGGTTCGGTGAAGAATATTTCTAACACCTCTCTCATCTAATCGGGACTTTGGGTATTCTTTCGGCTGATATACCAAATATTCATTGAGTCATGGGCCGGAAATGCTTTGGTTATTGTATCAACGCCCGCAAATTCCAGCATCGACCGGGCTGTTCCCCAACCTCAAATTGATCCCAGTCCTTTGCCGCCTTGGGCCAAAGATATTGATGTGTCGTATACACATGAACTGGCTTGGTGCGGCGATGCGAAGGGGAAATCCAAGTCATTCTCAAGATGTGTAGACCCACCATAGTCCTGCATGAATTCGGCACTATTATTGCGAATTGCCTTATTCAAGGTCAGGGCATTCTCTGGAAATTCTTTATGTCGTGAACGACTTGGAATGATGTGTCCAGACCGAATAGTTTAATTGCCTGATGGTACGCCAAGATAGAAACCTGAAACGAAACGTTCGTGCCGTCTCGATTACGAGTATCAGTTCTTGGCCTGCGATAGCCACTTATCAGAGATCAACTCCGCTAATCCGTGATTTAGGAAACAGTATTGACGCTTTGAAATAACTTTGGCAAAGTAACTAATTAGTTAATTATGTACGCCACTCCAGACTTCTGGTCAGCATTCAACAAGAATAGCGGTGACAAGGTAGCCCCTGCTCGACGCAAGGCTCTGTCCAAATTGGGATTGAGTACAAATTCAATAAGCCGCAGAAATTTTAAACAGGAGGAAGAAATGAAAAATACGATATTTGCGTTCGTTGTATCTTTAATATTCGTTACAACGGCTTATCCGTTGGCAGCACAAAATTATTCATGGAAACCTGATAAACCCATCACCATAATCGTTCCCTGGGGAGCTGGCGGCGCGACTGACCAGGTCACGCGCGTAACCGCTGGTGTCCTGGAAAAGGAACTGGGACAGAAAGTCGTCATCGTCAATCAGCCCGGAGCTTCTGGTTCCATCGGAAAGAAAAATGCGTGGAATGCCTCTCGCGATGGATATACGTGGGCTGCCGGTGCGCCCAAACAGCTTGGGACTTACAAACTTCTCGGTCAGTTCGATACCTGGATTGATGACTGGACGCTTTACAATACCGTCACCAACGTGCCCCTCGTCTCGGTCAACATGAAAGCGCCTTACAAGGATATGGGGCAGTTGCTCGAAGCCATGAAGAAAGGCGAAGTATCCGTTGCTACGGCCGGTGCAGGCTCCTCGGGACACGCGGCCATTGAAGGAATCAAATCTGCCGCCGGTATTAAATATAAACATGTCACATATGATGGTGGTAATCCGGCCGTGATTGCGACGGTCGGCGGTGAAACTGTCGTGACCACTCAGCTTGCTTCGGAACAGGCTGAAATGGTCAGGGGAAAGCGATTGCGTCCATTGGCCGTTCTTGCAAGCATGCCCCTGGAAATCGAGGGGTTCGGTAAAGTACCGCCCATTACTGACTATATTAAAAAACCTCTGCCCATACTTTCCACCGCTTTCGGTATCTTCATTCCGAAAGAAGGGACGCCTAAAGAGGTGCTGGAAACTTTTAATACGATCTGGACGAAGGTTATTCCCAATAGCAGTGAACTTAAAAATTACGCCCTGAAGAAAGGGGCCCTGTTTTCACCGGCTTATGGGGATGATGCGCGCAAGCGTGTGTGGCCGGAAATTCAGGCTGATGCCTGGAGCTTCCATGCGGCCGGACGCGCCAAGGTTTCACCGGAATCGTTGGGTATTCCCAAACCTTAGGTCAACTTAAGTCGTGCAAAACAATTCATCACAAACAACCGCCGGAGCCCGAGCCGATTTTTGGTTCGGGCTTGGTTTGATTGTCCTTGGATGTGCCGTCAGTATTGAATCCTGGCGCATGCCGCGACTTGCAGAGTTAAATGTGCACCCGATGACAGCCCCGGGTCTTGTGCCCGGATTGATAGGGATCATTCTTGCAGGCCTTGGGATCGTTTTGTTTGTTCGTGCATATGGGCAACAGGGATGGCGGATGACATCCACGACAGCGGAACAGGGTTCTGGAATTCTGGATCAGGTCCGGCGTTTCCTGATGGCCTTGATCCTGTGTGCCGGCTATGCTGCGGGACTTGTCGGCTTGATACCATTTTCTGTTGCTACGGGACTGTTTGTATTTGTTTTTATTGTTTCGTTTAGCTGGCGCCGTGATCTTTCAATGATGAAGCTGTCAAAAATTGCAGGATTGGCGCTGGCCCAAGCTGTCGTGGTAGCACTCGCCGTGACTTATGTATTTGAAACATTGTTTCTGGTTCGACTCCCTTAAGCCATGCCAGAAAGTCTCGAGTATTTCCTATCCGCAATCATTTCGTTTTCTGACCCGTCAACACTGTTTAACATTTTTTGGGCAACGTTGCTTGGAATGACCGTTGGCATGTTGCCCGGTCTCACTGCAACCCTGGGTGTCGCACTATTGACGACACTCACATTCTCCATGGACGCTGGCGATGCCATACTGATTCTGATTTGTATGTATGTCGGTGCGATTTACGGGGGCAGTCGTTCTGCGATATTGCTGAACATACCCGGGACACCGGCCAATGCCGCGTCGGCTCTCGACGGCTTCCCGCTGGCCCGCTCAGGCAAAGCCGGACAGGCCCTGGGCCTGGCAACTGTAGGGTCGTTTTTCGGAAGCCTGGTCGGCATGCTGATGCTCGCACTGGTCGCCCCCATTCTGGCGGAATTCGCATTGAAATTCGGTTCGCCCGAATTCTTCTGGCTAGCCATGTTCGGCATAGTGATTTCTGGACGTCTCACGGCGATCAACGATCCGCTAAAGGGGTGGATTGCAGGATTTCTCGGCCTGCTTGTGGCAATGGTCGGTCAGGAGGGCATTCACGCCTATCAGAGATTTTCTTATGGTTATACGGATCTGGCCGGAGGATTTGGTTTGCTGCCGGCCCTTGTCGGGGCCTTCGGTTTTGCCGAAGTCCTGCAAGTGATGAAAAACCGAGACTATGAAACCGTCAAAAGTGCCGGTGACCGTATCATTCCCCGATTGAAGGAGATTGTTCAGAATGCCCGTACAATTGTCAGATCAGGTTTAATCGGTACATTGATGGGAATTCTCCCGGGGGTTGGAGAGGATATGGGGGCTTGGGCAAGTTATGCTGCCGCGCGCCGGGCCTCTAAAAATAAAGAGATGTTTGGTCGCGGTTCGTCGGAAGGATTGATCGCTTCGGAGACCGGAAACAATGCTGCCGTCCCCGGCGCAATCATTCCGGTTCTCACCCTTGCCGTTCCCGGATCAGCACCTGCCGCAGTTCTTCTGGCCGCCATGTTCATTCACGGAATTCGACCCGGCCCGCTGATTATGATTGAGTTCCCCGGATTCGTTTATCAGGTCGTCGCCATGGTCCTCGCGGCCAGTGCCGGTGTGCTTATTCTTGGACTGATCCTGACCCGTCCCTTGCTACTGGTGCTTCGTGTCCGTCGCGAATATCTGATGCCAGTCATATTCGTGCTGTGCACCATCGGATCTTTCGCCATTGCCAGCCGGATTTTCGATGTCTGGGTTATGTTGGGGTTCGGCATATTCGGGTTTCTGCTGCGTGAAATGAATTACCCGATGGCGCCATTAGTTTTGGGTATCGTGCTGGGGGATATTCTGGATAAGAATTTTCGCCGATCTATGGTTTTGTCGGATGGAAGTATTGAGCCTCTTTTCACGAGACCGATCAGCGCGGTTTTAGCCGCAATCACAATTGGTGTGATCTGTCTCGCTATTCCACAGGTTCGACAGTCTCTTGGTCGTGTCCTTTCGGTCATCCCTTTCAAAGGTAAGAGGGAATGAAAACATGGCTTGCCATAGTGAATAAATTACTCAGATAGGAGTTGGAGAACCGATGAACATAACAAACGTCTCGCTGATTGATGCAGAAACGAGAGAGCGTTTTGTGAAACTTAGAATGCCGTTTAAATTCGGCATTGTTACGCTTAGGGAAGCCCCGCAGATCTTCCTGAGTGTCCGAATTCGACTGGATAACGAGCGTGAAGGTCAAGGTATTGCCGCTGAAATGCTGGCACCGAAGTGGTTTGACAAAAATCCGGATCTAACGAATGAAGAGAACTTTCAGCAATTGCGCGACGCCGTTAGAATCGCCGTTGATTTTTACCTGGATGCCGGCGAAGCGGTACCTGCGTTTCAATTGCACGCACAATTGGGACAGGCACATCTGGATGCCTGTGCGAAACAAGGTCTCAACCCACTTGTGGCCGGATTTGGTACAGCTCTTCTTGACCGTGCCATCATCGATGCAATAGGCCGTCTGCAGGGCCAAAGTATTTTCACCATGGTGCGGAACAATACTCTGGGGATCGACAATAAATCGGCTCCGGATCTGGGGAATTTTGATCTCCCACAGTTTTTCAAATCCCTGCTTCCTGCTGACTCGATTGCAGTGCGACATACGGTCGGCCTGGTCGACGCTATAACTGAGGCGGATATTCAAAGTGTAGATCGTGTCGATGACGGTCTTCCGGAGAGCCTCGAATCGGCGATCAATACTTATGGTCTCAGTTTTTTTAAACTCAAAGTCAGCGGTGATATCGATGCCGACCTCGACCGGCTTCGTCGGATCTCAAATGTGCTTGACCGCTCCTCGGACAAGTATTTTGCGACA
>JBPCWG010000231.1:0-11049 GCA_051009705.1 Methyloligellaceae bacterium
GTAAGGGATTTGCCGGCGCTATGAAACGACACGGATTCAGTGGTTTGCGGGCTTCCCACGGGGTGTCGATCAGTCACCGCAGTCATGGTTCGACGGGACAATGTCAGGATCCCGGCAAAGTCTTCAAAGGCAAAAAAATGGCCGGACAGATGGGATCGACGCGGGTGACCACGCAAAACCTGCGGGTCGTTAACACCGATGCCGAGCGTGGCTTGATCCTGGTACGCGGTGCCGTGCCCGGTTCCAAAGGTGGATGGGTATTCGTCAAGGATGCGGTGAAGAAACATCTTCCCGATGACGCACCCCAACCCGGTTCTTTTAAATCTGCAAATTCAAACACCAAAGCAGAAGCACCGGCGGCGAAAATCGCGGATGAACCCGAAGCGGAAGAGAAAGGGCAGGAGTGATGAAAGCTGACGTCACAACCCTGGATGCCAAAAAGTCGGGTTCTGTAGACCTGGACGACGGTATATTTGGATTGGAGCCACGGCGCGATATTCTCCATCGCATGGTCCGCTACCAGCTCGCTAAAAAGCAGGCAGGAACGCATAAAACAAAGGGTCGTTCGGAGGTTGCCGGAACGCGGTCAAAATTCGGCCGCCAGAAAGGTTCCGGCGGGGCCCGTCACGGGAACCGCACATCGAACATCTTCCGCGGCGGCGGCAAGGCATTCGGACCGGTGACTCGCAGCCATGCGATCGATTTCCCCAAGAAGCTGAGGAGTTTGGCCCTGAGGCATGCGCTGTCAGCAAAAGCCAAGGCCAATGAACTGATCATCATCGAAAACGTTCAGGCGGCGGAACCGAAAGCCAATATTCTGAAGAAACAGCTTGATGGCTTGGGATTGGATTCAGCGCTGATTATCGATGGCCAGGAAGTTGACAAGAATTTTGATCTCGCGGCAAGAAATATTCCGCAGATCGACGTGCTGCCGATACAAGGCATCAATGTTTACGATATTTTACGGCGTGAAAAACTGGTTCTGACCAAATCCGCTGTTGAAGGATTGGAGGCCCGGTTCAAATGAGTCTGCTCAACAGTTATGACGTCATCCTGCATCCGGTGATAACGGAAAAAGCGACCATGGCTTCCGAACACAATCAGGTTATGTTTCGCGTGCGCAAGGATGCAACAAAACCGGAAATTAAGACTGCGGTGGAGACCCTGTTCAAAGTCAAAGTCAAGGCGGTGAACACACTTAATCGCAAAGGTAAATTGAAGCGATTTCGTGGACGCCTTGGACGTCGGTCCGACACGAAAAATGCCATTGTTACGCTTGAGGAAGGTCACTCCATTGATGTGACGACTGGGCTTTAGGAGTTATTTGCTATGGCACTTAAAAATTACAATCCAACAACACCTGGTCGTCGTACGCTTGTTCTCGTAGACCGGGCGCAGCTCTGGAAAGGCAAACCTGAGAAGACATTGACTCAGGGTTTGACCTCCAAAGGCGGCAGGAACAACAATGGACGAATTACGGCACGGCGTCGTGGTGGTGGTCACAAAAAAGCTTATCGCATGGTTGATTTCAAGCGCAAAAAGTTTGATGTGCCTGCAACTGTCGAGCGGCTCGAATATGACCCCAACAGATCGGCTTTTATTGCTCTCGTAAATTACGAAGACGGTGAGCGCGCCTATATTTTGGCTCCGCAACGGCTGGGAATTGGCGACCAGGTCATCTCCGGATCCAATGTCGATGTGAAACCCGGGAATGCAATGCCCCTCGCCAATACGCCAATTGGTACTATTGTCCATAATGTGGAAATGAAACCCGGAGCCGGCGGCAAGATTGCCCGGGCTGCAGGAACTTATGTCCAGCTTGTTGGACGTGACGCCGGTTATGCCATTCTGCGACTGAACTCCGGAGAAACTCGCATGGTGCGCTCCGAATGCATGGCAACTATTGGTGCGGTTTCGAATCCGGACAATGCAAATATCAAACTCGGCAAGGCCGGTCGTAAAAGATGGATGGGTAAAAGACCCTCGGTGCGTGGTGTGGCGATGAACCCGGTGGACCATCCCCATGGCGGCGGTGAAGGTCGAACTTCCGGCGGCCGTCATCCGGTTACACCCTGGGGTGTTCCGACAAAAGGGAAACGCACGAGATCAAACCGGTCAACGGATAAGTTTATTGTCCGCAGCCGGCACTTGAAGAAAAAACGTTAAGGAGACAGGGCGTGTCACGTTCAGTATGGAAAGGTCCGTTTGTTGACGGCTATATGTTGAAGAAGGTCGAGAAGGCGCGTGAGAGCAATTCCAACGCAATCATCAAGATCTGGTCTCGACGGTCAACGATTTTGCCGCAATTCGTCGGTCTGACGTTTGGTGTCCATAATGGCAGGAAGCACATACCGGTACTCGTGTCGGAAGATATGATTGGACACAAATTCGGTGAGTTCGCACCGACGCGGACCTATTATGGCCATGCTGCGGACAAGAGAGCCAAGAGGAATTAGGGGCCATGGGCAAAGCGAAAACAGAACGCAAATTTGCGGATAACGAGGCCCACGCCGTCGCACGGAATTTACGTGTGAGCCCTCAGAAGCTCAATCTCGTGGCCGCATCCATTCGCGGGCAGAAAGTCGAAAAAGCCATTGCCGATCTCACGTTCTCGCGCAAGAGAATTGCGCATGAGGTGAAGAAGACACTGGAATCGGCGGTAGCAAATGCGGAAAACAATCATGGCCTTGATGTGGATTCCCTGATCGTTGCCGAAGCCCATGTTGGCAAAAATCTGGTCATGAAGCGATGGCGAGCACGGGCACGAGGCCGTGTTGGGCGCATCAAGAAACCATTTTCACAATTGACGGTGATTGTAAGAGAAGTTGAGGAGCAGGTCTGATGGGTCAGAAAGTTAATCCGATAGGATTGCGCCTGGGAATTAATCGTACCTGGGACTCAAGATGGTATGCGGATGGCGATGAATACGGGGATCTTCTCCACGAAGACATGCGGATTCGCGAGTTTGTGATGAAAAACCGTCGTCAGGCGGGTATTTCAAAAGTCGTAATCGAACGACCCCACAAGAAATGCCGGGTTACGGTTCATACAGCCCGTCCGGGAATACTAATTGGTAAAAAGGGGTCGGATATTGAAGTGATGCGTCGGAACCTGTCAAAACTGACGGATTCAGAAGTGCATCTCAATATTCTCGAGGTTCGCAAACCAGAGATCGATGCCAATCTCGTGGCCGAAGGAATTGCCCAGCAACTTGAGCGCCGGATCGCATTCCGACGGGCGATGAAACGCGCTGTTCAATCAGCCATGCGTCTTGGAGCCCTGGGCATCCGCATCAATAGCAGCGGTCGCCTTGGAGGTGCTGAAATCGCACGCATGGAATGGTACAGGGAAGGTCAGGTTCCTCTTCATACGCTGCGTGCTGATATTGACTACGGGACCGCTCTCGGACGAACGGCCTATGGGATCATCGGCATCAAAGTCTGGATCTTCAAAGGCGAGATCATGGAACACGATCCAATGGCCCAGGAGAGACGGGCCATGGAAAATCAGGATACCGGACGCAATTCGCGCCGCGATGGTGGTGCGCCCGCACGCTAAATCCATTGGCTTGTGAAATAAAGGTTTGGAAAGATGTTACAACCGAAACGAACGAAATTCAGGAAAGCCCATAAGGGGCGCATCAAAGGTGCGGCCAAGGGTGGGACTAACTTGAATTTTGGGTCATTTGGACTGAAAGCCCAGGAACCTGCACGGGTTACGGCACGTCAGATCGAAGCTGCACGCCGGGCCATGACCCGTCAGATGAAGCGGGCTGGTCGCGTCTGGATCCGAATTTTCCCGGATGTGCCGGTCTCCAAAAAACCTACCGAAGTCAGAATGGGTAAAGGTAAGGGCACACCAGAATTTTGGGCGGCCAAAGTCAAACCCGGCCGTATCATGTTCGAAATCGACGGTGTAACCGAATCCGTGGCCAAGGAAGCCCTGCGCCTAGCCGCTGCAAAACTTCCTATTAAGACCCGGGTTGTTATGAGATTGGGCGAAGGCCAATGATGTCGTTCGTCGAAAAGAGTGAAGAGGTGGCGAAATGAAGGCTGGTGAATTGCGTGATATGACGCCGGATCAGCTCCAGGACGAGTTACTGAAGCTGAAGAAAGAACAGTTTAACCTGAGATTTCAACAGGCCTCGGGGCAGTTGGAAAATACGGCGCGCATACGTCAGGTGCGCCGCGATATCGCCCGGATTAAAACAATGAGCCAGGAAAAAGTTCAGGCTGGTAGCGGGGCGTAAGAGGATAGAAAATGCCGAAAAGAATTCTTCAAGGTGTCGTCGTCAGCGACAAGAACGATAAAACCGTCGTGGTTCGTGTGGATCGGCGTTTTACGCATCCGCTTCTGAACAAGGTCGTGAGACGGAGCAAACGCTACCAGGCTCATGACGAGAGCAATCAACACAAGGTCGGTGATCAGGTTCGCATCGAGGAATGTCCCCCGATGTCAAAAATGAAAAGATGGACGGTCATTTCAGAGGGATCAACGGCTTAATTTCCTAAAGGGGACCCCGCTGAAATGGGGATACTCGAGGGAATTGGTTTGAAGTGATGCCGCAGCAGAGATGCCATAGACGAGAGCTGTAACAATGATACAAATGCAGACAAATTTAGATGTTGCTGATAATTCCGGCGCTCGGCGCGTTCAGTGCATTAAAGTACTCGGAGGCTCAAAGCGTAAATACGCCTCCATCGGTGACATTATTGTCGTCAGTGTCAAAGAAGCGATTCCACGAGGACGGGTCAAGAAAGGCCAGGTCATGCGGGCCATTGTCGTTCGCACGGCTAGTGGTGTCCGCCGGCAAGACGGAAGCCTAATCCGATTTGACCGAAACGCCGCCGTGCTTGTCAATCAGCAGGGCGAACCGATCGGTACCCGTATATTTGGGCCGGTGACCCGGGAATTGCGAACCAAGAACCTGATGAAGATTGTTTCACTAGCGCCAGAGGTATTGTGAGATGGGTGCGAAATTAAAAATCAGAAAGGGCGACAAAGTAATCGTGCTGGCCGGCAAAGACAAAGGCAAGCATGGTGAAGTTCTGAAAATATTGCCCAAGGAAAATCGAGCGATTGTTCAAGGTGTCAATATGATCCGTCGGCACCAGCGGCAATCGCAGACACAGGAAGGCGGCATCATTGCCAAGGAAGCCCCTATTCAAGTGTCAAATCTGGCTATCGAGGATCCCAGTGATGGCACGCCAACCCGTGTCGGCTGGAAAATTCTGAATGATGGTCGCAAAGTACGATATGCCAAGAAATCGGGAGAAACTATCGATGGCTGATACCGCCTATCAAGCCCGAATGAAGAGCCACTACGACAATGTTGTGCGTGGAGAGCTCATTGAGAAGTTCGGTTACAAGAATCCGATGCAGGTGCCCCGGCTCGATAAAATCGTGCTTAACATGGGTGTCGGAGAATCTGTTGCGGATTCGAAGAAAGTACAGTCTGCGGTTGGCGATCTTTGTCTGATTGCCGGTCAGAAGGCCGTGGTTACCCGTGCCAGAAAGTCAATCGCAACATTCAAGCTTCGTGAAGGAATGCCGATTGGCGCGAAGGTAACCCTGCGTAAAACACGCATGTATGAGTTCATAGATCGACTCGTCCATATCGCACTTCCCCGCGTGAGAGATTTTCGCGGTCTAAACCCGAAGAGTTTTGACGGGCGGGGAAATTATGCCCTGGGAATCAAGGAGCATATTGTTTTTCCCGAAATCGACTATGACAAGGTTGATCAGATTTGGGGATTGGATGTCGTGGTCTGTACCACGGCGACATCCGATGACGAAGCAAGAGAATTACTAAGCGGATTCAGTTTTCCGTTCCAAAACAGACGATGAATAAGGCTTCAGGCAAGCTGGAGAGATAAATGGCAAAAACAAGTATGATCGAACGAGACTTGAAACGGCGAAAGATGGCAAAAAAACATGCCAGCCGGCGAGCGCGACTCAAGGAGATCGCGAACGACAAGTCAATCCCTGCGGAAGAACGCTTCGCGGCCCGTCTGAAACTGGCTGATTTACCGCGAAACTCGTCTCCGAGCAGAATTCGCAATCGCTGCCAGTTAACGGGTCGACCGAGAGGGTTTTACCGGAAACTGAAAATGTCTCGCGTGGCTCTGCGCGAGCTGACGTCGCAGGGTCTCGTGCCCGGAATGACAAAATCGAGTTGGTAGGAATACGCACATGACAATGACTGATCCCCTGGGGGATATGCTGACCCGAATTCGCAATGCGCAAATGCGCAGCCGATCAAAGGTTTCTACACCAGCGTCCAAGCTGAGGAAACGAGTTCTCGATGTTCTCGAGCACGAAGGTTATATCCGGGGTTATGCCGAGGTCGAATTGCAGGGAGAATTGCCGCAATTCGAAATAGAGCTCAAATATTATGACGGCGAGCCGGTTATACGCGAGATTATGCGTGTTTCGAAACCCGGACGCCGGGTCTACTCGTCGGTTAAGAATTTACCGACGGTGGCAAATGGTCTTGGTGTCGCCATACTGTCGACTCCGAAAGGCGTGATGTCCGACAGTCAGGCCCGGGAGCACAATGTCGGCGGCGAAGTTTTGTGTAACGTATTTTAACGACGATCTTTTGAGATCGGGTGAGAGTGATAAGAGGATAACAGCATTATGTCACGTATCGGCAAAAGACCTATCCCGTTACCCGACAAGGTGGAAGCGAAGATTGATGGACAAAATATTTCGGTCAAAGGGCCGAAAGGAGAATTGTCAGTTACTTTGCTTGATGATGTTAAAGTCTCGCAAACTGACGAAGGTATTGTCATCGAGCCGTTGAGTGACACCAAGCGAGCACGATCCATGTGGGGTATGTCGCGTACACTTGTCCAAAATCTCATGACCGGTGTCAGCGAGGGTTTCAAAAAATCCCTGGAAATCAATGGTGTTGGTTATCGGGCGGCGATGCAGGGAAAAAACCTTCAGATACAGGTTGGGCTCAGCCACGATGTGGTGTATCCGATCCCGGAAGGTATCTCCATCGAATGTCCCAAACCCACTGAAATCATCGTCACGGGAATTGAAAAGCAAAAAGTCGGACAGGTTGCTGCTGAAATTCGGCAGTACAGGCCACCGGAACCCTACAAAGGAAAAGGCATTCGCTATTCCGATGAGTATGTGTTCCGAAAAGAAGGCAAGAAGAAGTAGGATATTAGAGCATGGTTGCGGAAGCTATTAAGCAAAATCGGCGCAAGTTCCGGGTACGTCAAAAGCTGAAAAAGGCGCCTAATAACCGATTGCGCCTGTCTGTACACAGGTCTTCGAAGAACATTTATGCCCAGGTTATAGATGATGAAAAGGGAACAACGATTGTTTCCGCTTCAAGTCTTGAAAAGTCACTGAAAGACAAACTTGAATCAACATCGAATATTTCGGCGGCAACGGAAGTCGGTAAACTTGTTGCGGACCGGGCCAGAAAGGCCGGTGTTGAAACCGTGACTTTCGACCGGGGACCGTTCCTTTATCACGGACGCATCAAAGCGCTCGCTGAAGCCGCCCGGGAAGGTGGATTGAAATTTTAATACCCGGGATCGAACATTCAGGATTGAGAATGAATTTATTTAACACAAGAAAGGAATTTTGACGTGGGTCGTTCACCGTCAAGAGGAAATCAAAGGGGTCGTGACCGCGAAGAGCGCGACAGTGAATTTGTAGACAAACTGGTCCACATTAACCGGGTAGCTAAGGTGGTTAAAGGCGGCCGACGTTTTGGCTTTGCTGCCCTGGTTGTTGTCGGAGATCAGAAAGGTCGTGTTGGATTTGGCCACGGTAAAGCACGGGAAGTTCCCGAGGCGATCCGCAAGGCGACGGAATCAGCTAAGCGAAACCTGATTAAAGTTCCATTGCGCGAAGGGCGAACACTTCATCATGATGTCGCCGGGCGCCATGGTGCGGGCCGCGTTTTATTACGGGCTGCACCTCCGGGTACAGGGATAATCGCCGGTGGACCTATGCGTGCCGTGTTTGAGACTCTGGGTATTCAGGACGTTGTTGCCAAATCTCTCGGCAGTTCAAATCCCTACAACATGGTCCGTGCGACATTCGCGGCACTGAACCGGGAAGACAGTCCGCGCAGCGTTGCGGCTCGACGCGGTAAGAAAGTCAGTGAAATCGTTGCACGAAGACGAGACACTGCTGGTGATGCCGTCGCTTCGGCGGATGCCTAATTAATTTGAGTGATGAAGACGGAGTTGGTTTAAATGGCTAGCGAAAATTCCGGAAAACAGATTCTAGTGGAACAGACGGGAAGTGGTATTCGCCAGCCCGAGGACCAAAGAGCGACATTGATTGGTCTGGGTCTGAACAAGCTTCACCGACGTCGCCGGCTGCCGGATACTCCACAGGTCCGGGGCATGATCAATAAAGTGCATCATCTGGTGCGTATCGTAGAAGAATAGAAGTCGAAATTAGAACAATTATTGGGAATAAGGCCATGCGGCTTAACGAATTGAGAGACAATCCGGGTGCAACCCGACCTAAAAAGCGTGTCGGACGCGGTCCGGCATCTGGCAAGGGAAAAACAGCCGGTCGTGGTGTCAAGGGTCAGAAATCCCGATCAGGTGTAGCAATCAAGGGTTTTGAAGGCGGGCAAATGCCAATTCACAGACGCCTTCCGAAGCGCGGATTTAATAATCCCTTTGCCAAAAAACTCAATGAAGTCAATGTCGGAAGGCTTCAATTGGCAGTGGATGCTGGTAAATTGGATGCCGGATCACCAATTACCATAGATTCTCTTATTGCAGGGGGTATTGTCCGGCGCAAGCTGGATGGTGTTCGCATACTCGGCAAGGGAGAGTTGAAAGCAAAAGTCAATTTACACGTTGACGGTATTTCTGAAGGCGCAAAAAAGGCTGTTGAAGCCGCTGGTGGCTCTGTTCAAATTATCGCGACAGCAAATGGCCAGACAAAAAAGGACCAAAAAGAAGAATAATATCAAAATGAAGTCGTTAGAATTTCATTTACTCCTGAGCGCCTGACATGTTTCGGTCTTCGGATAGCCGGGACGAAACAAAAAGATAATTGGAGACATTAGAGATGGCATCTGCCGCTGAACAACTCGCCGCCAATCTCAATTTTTCAGCTTTTGCCAAAGCGGAAGAGTTGAAGAAGCGTATTTGGTTCACACTCGGCGCGTTGCTCATTTATCGCCTGGGAACTTATATTCCGATTCCCGGTATTGATCCCACAGCGCTAAGGGAATTGATTGAGCAACAGAGTTCCGGAATTCTGGGACTGTTTAACATGTTCTCCGGTGGGGCCGTAGGTCGAATGGCTATTTTCGCCCTGAACATCATGCCCTACATATCGGCATCTATTATCATCCAGTTGCTGACGACCGTATCCCCTCATCTTGAGCAGTTAAAGAAGGAGGGTGAACAGGGGCGCAAACAAATAAACCAATACACCAGGTATGGAACGGTTGTGTTGGCGACCCTCCAGGCCTATGGCATTGCCGTCGGGTTGGAAAGCGCTGGAACCGTCGTCATTGAAGGCGGCTGGTTCTTCAGATTTACGACAGTGGTCACCCTCGTTGGTGGAACCGTGTTCCTGATGTGGCTGGGCGAGCAAATCACAGCACGCGGTGTCGGTAACGGTATCTCGCTTATCATTTTCGCCGGCATTGTCGCCGAGCTTCCCGCAGCTCTCGTTGGCACTCTTGAACTCAGCCGACAGGGTGCACTGTCAGCACCTCTGCTCGTCGGACTGCTTGTCATGTCAGTCGCCGTCATTGCTTTTATCGTATTTGTCGAGCGTGCCCAGAGACGTTTGCTGATCCAGTATCCGAAACGGCAAATGGGCAACCGCATGATGGACGGTCAGTCCTCGCATTTGCCGCTTAAACTGAATACATCCGGGGTTATACCGCCAATTTTCGCGACATCATTACTGCTACTGCCGATTACGGTCGCAAACTTCTCACAGGGTGGACCGGATTGGCTGACCAGTGTCACGGCTCTGTTGGGACGCGGCCAGCCGCTTTATCTGTTGATCTTTATGTCGCTGATCGTATTTTTCGCGTTTTTCTATACTGCGATTGTATTCAACCCAGAAGAGACAGCGGACAATCTGAAAAAATACGGCGGATTTATTCCGGGTATCCGACCCGGCGCCAAGACAGCAGAGTATATAGATTTTGTTCTGACACGTATTACCGTCGTTGGCGCGATTTATCTGGCCCTGGTCTGCCTGCTACCGGAGATTTTGATTTCCTATGCCGCCGTTCCCTTTTATTTCGGTGGTACATCACTCCTCATTGTCGTCAGTGTGACCATGGATACGGTCGGGCAGGTGCAAAGTCATTTGCTGGCGCACCAGTATGAAGGCCTGATCAAGAAATCCAAACTGCGTGGGAGCCGCCGACGATGAACCTGATTGTTCTGGGGCCACCGGGCGCCGGCAAGGGAACTCAAGCGAAGATTATCGAGGACGCCCAGGGTTTGGTCCAGCTTTCTACCGGCGATATGTTGCGGGCCGCCAGCAGAGCAGGAACGGAAGTCGGGTTGCGGGCCAAGGCGATCATGGATCGCGGGGACCTGGTTTCCGATGATATCGTCATTGCCATTGTTGCAGATCGGATCAAGCAGCCCGACTGTGAAAACGGTTTTATTCTCGACGGGTTCCCGAGAACCCTGCAACAGGCCGCGGCCTTGGATGAACTTCTGACTGTGCAGAACAAATCTCTTTCCGCCGTTATTGAATTAAAAGTTGAAGACGACGCACTGATTGAACGCATCAGCGGTCGTTTTACATGTTCCAAGTGTGGCGAGGGTTATCATGATTTATTCAAGAAATCCCGCAATGACGGTCAATGTGACAAGTGCCAGGGGACTGATTTTACACGTCGACCCGATGACAATGCCGAGACGGTACGAAACCGTCTGATGAATTATTATCGAGATACATCGCCGCTGCTTGGTTACTATTTTTGTCAGAAAAAGCTGAAATCTGTTGATGGAATGGCCTCCATCGACGATGTGGCAAAACAAATCAAGGGAGTTTTATCCAGTTTGCGTGGTTAAATTT
>JBPCWG010000232.1:0-10333 GCA_051009705.1 Methyloligellaceae bacterium
TTTTACGACCCGCGTCTCTGGCCGAGACCCATTTTTTTGGCCAATGCTGATCGTGCTGCCGCGTAATTGGGGGCCACCATGGGATAGTCATGGGGCAATCCCCATTTTTCCCGATATTCTTCAGGAGATAAATTATAATGCGTTCGAAGATGTCGCTTAAGTGATTTGAATTTCTTTCCGTCCTCAAGACATACAATGTAGTCTGCTGTCACGGATTTTTTAACTGCGATCGCAGGTTTAAGCTCTTCGCCCGATCCCCCGGGTCCTTGAGCCGATGCGCGACCAAGAGCATCATGAATTTCTCCGATTAGGGCCGGTAAATCGCTTGCCACAACAGTGTTGTTGCTTACATAGGCCGAAACGATGTCAGCGGTTAGCTCCACCAGAGATTGATTATCCATCTGCTCTTCCATATGTCCCTCTCCTCATTTCTCCCAGACAAAGCAGTTATTCTGCTGTAGAACCAAGATCAGCCAAGTTCCAAATCTTGCAGTATATTTGCCGTAGCATGAGTTGAAATTCGTGCAATCCTAGTCTTCGTTATCTTAAAGTGTTACTACATTTTCAAACTTAACAAAACTAGTATTGCATAAATCTACTGCTAATACACTCGATTCCAATTAAAAAAAACAACAGTGTTCTACTCGCAAAAAAATAAATTTTCCGTATAAAACGCGCAACTTGTACAGAATAGACACAATAAAAGCAAAAATTGTAAATAAAATAATTTAATATGCACAATGAATATCAATTGTATGTTTGAAATTACTTGTAATTTTGGCACTGTTCAACATGTTTCTCCTGCAATAGAGAATATACCGAGCAAAGTATATTTTCATCTCAACTCAGTCGAAAATTCTTTAGGACAATGTATTATTTGAAAATTCGAATATTAGGCCCGTAGGTTTTGCTTGGGTAACCAAGAAATTCTATATGTAATAGAAAATCAAATAAGCCCCGAGTAAGAACGTTGCCCAAAAGGCCATGCTACCCGTCGGCCAGGAACGCGCAAGCACGCCTTTGGGACCATGATGGCGGTAGATTCCCGTCAGAAACCTGCTGACGGCTCTGTAGATTCGATCCGCAAATCCGTTCCAGGCTTGAGCACTCCGCACAAAAAACTGGTCAGATACCGCACGTCCAATGCCGCGGTAGAACCAATCGAAATCCAGATTTGTTGATTTTAATTCCGGCGGATAAATCCCCGTCCGCATCAATACTGTGAAAGCAAGAGCAGAGAAAACCAAGAGCTGCAGCTGGGTCACCACGTGCTCAAGCGTATAAGCCACATAACTGACATCATAGGGCAAAATGGCGTATAAATAACCTGGAAGCACACCAATCGCGACGCACAGGAATGCGGTTAAACCCATGGCAATCAGCATGTTTAACGGTGCTTCTTTGGGGCGCATCCCGGAATCATGGGCAAAGAAAGCAAAGAATGGAATTTTGATGCCGGAATGATGGAAGACGCCGGCACTGGCGAACAACAAAATAAGCCAGGTTACAAAATATCCCTCCTTCATCGCGGCAGTTATGATCAACGCCTTGGATATGAACCCGGAAAACAACGGGAATGCCGAGATCGATGCAGCGCCGACAATGCAAAAACCCGTTGTCCATGGCATGGTCCTGTAGAGCCCTCCAAGCTCCGATCCTTTACACGTCCCGGTTCTAAACAGAACCGCTCCCATGGACATGAACAGCAGCGCTTTGTAAAGGATATGGCAGAAGGCATGAGCCGCAGCGCCACTTATCGAGAGTTCTGTCCCTATACCAATCCCCACCACCATGAATCCAAGCTGGTTGTTGAGACTATAAGCAAGAACCCGCCGGAGATCGTTTTCGATCACCGCGTAAAATATTGGAAAAGCCGTCATGAGCGCCCCGATCGGGACTAATATTTCCGTACCCGCAAACCCGCGAGCAAGGGCATAAACGGCAAGTTTTGTCGTGATGGCGGAGAGCAACACCGTACCCGTTACAGTGGCTTCCGGATAGGAATCCTGCAACCAGTTGTGCAGGAATGGGAATGCGCATTTAATTCCAAACGAGAGGAATATCAGCAGGCCTGCGAGAGATTCCAGATTGAAGGAGTTAAACTCAATCGAGCCCGTCTCTCGGTAATGCAGCAACGTGCCGGCCAAGAGCAGGACACCGGAGCCCACTTGGATTATCAGGTAACGCATTCCCGCATAGAGTGAACGTTCGGTTCGTGACGCCCATATCAGGAAAACCGAAGCGATCCCTGTCCCTTCCCAGAACAGGAAAAGCGTAACGAGATCGCCCGCGAAAACGGCTCCGACACCACTACCCGCATAGATCAGGCCAGCTACGTGCTGAATCGTATCCCGGACATGCAATTGATAAATAACGCCGAGCAAGGTTGCTATCAGAAATATATAACCGAAAATGAGGCTGAGGCGATCTACCCGAAGCGTTATAAGTTCGAAGCCAAACAGCGGAATAGTCGCAAATGACCCATGCTCCAATGTTAGAGTCAAGGCAAAAGCGGCAATGGGCAGTGCCATCATATAAATGGCTCTCAAATGGCCTCGCAGTACTGGGATAAGGAGGGCCCCGATGATGAGAATTAGCCCGGGTGAGAACTCAGCGATCATAGTAGTCCTCCCGCCGCATAATAAGCTTACGCAGTTCCTTGGCAGCGATTACCAGAAAGACACAGCTGATGAACCCGTAGATACCATAAAAACCCCACCAATGTTCTATCGCAAACGGTCCATGCTTATGGACAAAAGGGTCAATCACGAGCAGGAAGGCACTGATCGCATAAACGCCATAGACAATTTTGTCGACGTTTTTGGGTTTATCGAGCCAACGAGGCTTTTCGTCTTTGGTGTTCTCAGCAGATTCATTGGGATTACCGGCCATGGCGATCACCCTCTATCAATGCAGTAGTGCCGCTTTGGATACCGAAGTCCAATGTGGCGAGTTTGCTCTCAACCCAGTTGGCACCGAAAAATAGCATGATGCAAAGACCCGCGGTAATGCAAATCGATACCACACAAGCGAGAGGTGCTTCGGTAATTTCGACGCGGGCGCCCGGTTTCGTATCCGGTGGAGCCATGAGGAATCCCCACGCTACGATCGGTAGCAGGTAGGCAGCACTTAACAGGGAACTAATCATCAGAACCGCAACGACCCATTCATGACCCGCATCAATTGCACCTACACCCAACCACCATTTACTCCAGACCCCGCCCAGGGGCGGGAGGCCGATGATTGAAAGAGAGCCGATGAGAAAAGCCCCCATAGTGATGGGCATGCGTCTTCCGATCCCAACCATATCGCTGATTTCAGTTTTGTGCGTCGCCACCATGATCGCGCCGGCACAAAAGAACAGCGTAATTTTTCCAGCCGCATGCATGACGATCTGCATCCCACTGCCGACGATTGCGGCCGAACTGGCGAGCGCTGCTCCGAGGACAACATAAGCGAGCTGACTAACCGTCGAATAGGCAAGGCGTGCTTTGAGATTATCACGGGTCAATGCCACGATCGAAGCCGTGATGAGACTGAAAGCAGAAACAAAAACCAGCCAATCGCTGGCACCGGTTTTTGTAAGGTTCTCAATCCCGAAGACATACACGACTATCTTGATAACAGTGAAAACGCCGGCTTTCACAACCGCAACCGCGTGCAAGAGAGCGCTGACCGGTGTTGGCGCCACCATCGCCGCCGGCAGCCAAAAATGTACCGGCATGACTGCGGCTTTACCGATACCGAAAGCATAGAGGGCTAAAAGTAACGCCAGAACCGTGTCGTCAACTTTGCCGGCCAGGATTCCGCCCGATGCGAATTCAAGTGTACCGGCAACAACTGCCGTTATGATGATCGCTGGCAAAAGCAGCAGCATCGATGTTCCAAGCAACATGATGAGATAGATGCGCCCGCCATTGATGGCTTTCTCATCGGCCTTGTGGGACACCAGCGGATACGTCGAAAGTGTTAGAATTTCATAGAACAGGAACAGCGTAAACAGATTGGAGGCGAAGGCAATTCCCATTGTGCTCGAAAGTGCGACCGCAAAGCACATGTAGAACGGTGTCTGTCTCGGTTCATCATGGCTGCGCATATATCCGATTGAATAAAGCGAGTTCACAATCCAGAGAACCGACGCGACGAGGGCGAACATCATTCCCAGCGGCTCGACCTCAAAAGCGAGCGGCAAGCCCGGGAGAACCTCAAAGGACGATGTTGCTACGGTTTCTCCTGTGGTGAACTTCGCGAATATGCTCACAACTGTCAGGAGCAGCAAAACCGCCGCCGTCAAAGTGACGGCTTCCCTGATATTCTGCCATTTGCCGAACATGGGGATGAGCAATGTTGCCAGAAGTGGTAAGAAAATGGAGATCAGGAGAAGGTCGGATCCGCTCATCTGAGTCCTCCCAATAGTAATTCCGCAGCCTGGCTGGCAATCCCGGCCGTCAATGTCGTATCAATTCCGAAATATATAGATGCGGCACAGAATATCAGAATAGGTACCAGCATAGCCGGTGGCGGATCCCGGGCTTCGAGAGTTGCGCCGCTGGGATCCTTAAACCAGGCGACTTCAACAACGCGTCCCACATAAATCACGGCGAGCAGGGAGCTGATCATGATGGCGAACACCAGCCACCACTGCCCGTTTTCAAACGCTCCGGCAGCGAGATACCATTTCGACACAAAGCCCACAGTTCCCGGGACACCGACAATAGACATGCCAGCAATTACAAAACCCATCATCGTTACCGGCATGCGCCGACCTATACCCGCGAGTTGATCTATATGAACGGACCCGATGCGGTAAAACACAGCGCCGAGGACGAGAAAGAAAGCCGCTTTCATAATCGCGTGGTTGAAAATATGTACAATGCCTCCCGACAGGCCGTTGCTGTTCGCCAAGGCTATGCCAAGTGTAATATATCCGATTTGCGCTACAGAGGAGTAGGCCAGCATACGTTTGATGTCTTCCTGAAAAATCGCGACTATCGAAGCACCGAACATGGCAGCGACAGAAAGGATTAGAAGTATTTCAGACACAGGAAGTGTTTTGAATACGAGCCCGGCACCAAACACCGAATAGAAAAATCTGATGAGCAGGTATATCGCAACTTTTGTTGCTGTTGCGGCCAGAAAGACCGTTGCAAATGACGGGGCATAGGCATAGGCGTTGGGCAACCAAACATGAAGGGGAAAGAGCGCGAGTTTCAGTGAAATACCCACAGTCAGAAAGGCAAGGGCCGTCACAAGGGCGCGTGTATTGTTGACGGAGTCCAGTTGCCCGGCAATATCGACCAGGTTCAGGCTACCAGTAACCGTATAAAGGAGGCCGGTACCAATCACATAGAATGTGGCACCGATTGTACCGATGATCAGATACTGAAATGCCGCAAGAAGTGCCCGCTTATCCTTGCCCATGGCAACCATGGCATATGTCGCAAGCGAAGATACTTCCAGGAATACGAAAATATTGAACGCATCACCGGTAATGGCAATTCCCAGAAGCCCGCACAAACACAGAAGGTACATGGTGTAAAAGTAGGGCTGCCGGGTCGAATGAATTTCCGTGCCTACACTGCGTTTGGCAAATGGCATAATGATTGCGCCAACACCCGACACCAGAAGCAGAACGAAGGCGTTGAGCTTGTCGATATAGTACTCAATTCCCCAGGGTGGCTCCCATCCTCCCATGGCATATGAGATGGGTCCGGATTCGAGGACCTGTTGCAAGATCAGTATGGACACGACGAGAACGGCCCAGCTGGCAATAAGGGACATGGCCCAAGCAACGGTCCCGCGTTTCATAAAAGCGCAAAGCAGTGCGGCTAAAAGCGGTATGACGACCTGAAGGGCAGGCAATTGCGTCATCATTAGATGTCGTCGTCCTTCCCAAAAAGTTCGTCTTCTTCAATCGTCCCAAACTCTTCATTGATACGCACAACAAGTGCGAGCCCGAGAGCCAGTGTTCCGACGCCCACCACGATGGCCGTCAGAATCAACACATGTGGCAGTGGATTGGAGTAAACCGTGTAGTTCGGATCAATTATGGGTGGCGTGCCACCGAGAATTTTTCCCGGGGACAGATAGAGCAGGTAAACGGAGGTTTGAAAAATTGACAGACCCACCAGTTTCTTGACCATGTTCCCGCGGGCAATCACAATGTAGAGTCCCGAGACCATCAGAAATACGGTAATCCATTGATTGTAATGGGCGATTATTGTTTCGAGAATGTGCATCAGCGCCCCCGACCGACAAAAGTATAGAAAATAGCAAGCATAGTCCCCGCAACGGTTATATAGACACCGAGTTCCACAAGAATGATTCCCAGATGCTGTCCCTTCACGGGATCATGTTCCAGAACCGAATAGTTGAGAAAGTTTCCACCCTTGAACATGGCGAAAATTCCCACTCCGGTGTAAAGAAGGGCCCCCAGAGGGATCATCATTTCCGCTATGCGCGGCGGGATCACCGTCTGTGCAGAATTCAAACCAAATATTATGGCATAGAGAATGACCATGGCGGCAGAAATAACACCGGCCTGGAATCCCCCACCCGGCCCAAAATCACCGTGAAATTGAACATAAAGAGCGAACAGCAGTATGAAAGGAAGAATGAGTTTGGCGCCAATGCGTAAAATCAGATCTTTTCTCATTCATCCGCCTCCCCAGAATCAAAATCTGGTTGTTTCTTACGACGACGGCCTTTGAGCAACATCAATACCGCAATACCGGCTGTAAAGATCACTGTTGTTTCGCCCAATGTGTCGAAACCCCGATAGCTTGCCAGCACCGATGTGACGACATTGGGCACACTCGTCTCTGCAATAGATTGCTCAAGATAGCGCGGTGCCACTCGCAAATGAACCGGCTGATCGGCGACGCCAAAGGGCGGAAGATCCAGCGTGCCGAACAGAAGGACGGCAGCAGTGATCGCCGCAACAACTAATGGCAGAAACGGAGTATGTATCGGATCGGCCTCTTCCGATTTGGTCAAATGAAGCACCCCAAGCATCAGGACTGTCGATATTCCAGCTCCAACTGATGCTTCTGTCATGGCCACATCCACAGCATCCAGCACGATCATGACGCTGGCCATCAGAAAGCTGTATATGCCACTAAGAATGACCACGGCAAACAAACTACGCAGACGCACTATGCCTACGGTGACAATTGCCATCATTGTCAGCAAGACCATATTAATCAGCGCTTCGATAATGGCCTCCCACGGAAATTGGCGAACTGTCTCGGGATGATGACGGTACAGGATTTCATTTTTTTGAATCTCCCGAATCGTCTTGTAAAATGGGTTTCACACCGGCGTGCAAGGCCGCACGGGCAAGCGCGTGTGTGGCAACCGGACTAAAGAAAAAGAAGAGTATAAGGAGAGTCAAAAGCTTCAATGTAACCAGGGAAAATCCGGCTTGCAGCATCATTCCGGCAATCATCAAAGCTGCCCCCAGCGTATCCGCCATGCCTGCGGCATGCATGCGAGTGTAAACATCGGGCATTCGATAGAGGCCGAGAGCTCCGACAAACACAAAAAATCCGCCGAGCGTTAACAGCACAAAACTGGCGACATCGATGAACATCATAACGGTGCCTGTTCTTCCTCATCATCATGACCCATATCGCCAAACCGGAAATATTTCAGCACAGCCAGTGTGCCGATCAGGTTTAGCAGACCATAGGTGATGCCGATGTCCAGGAATTCCGGACGCCCGGTCAGAAACCCAACAAGAGACAAGAGTAAAATTGCCAATGTGCCAATCGTATTTCCGGCAAGGGCGCGATCAAACACAGTGGGTCCTCTGAGGGCACTTATGACGGCCAGAGCCATGGCAACGAGAACAGCAAAAATCGCAGCGGCGTAAATCAACTAGCTTGTCTCCTCTGCTTCGAAGGCCGTAGCGCGACGATCCATGTCGCCAGACTTCAAGTCTTCGGCTCCGGCCTGGGTGAGAGCATGCACCATCAGTTCCTGTCCCTGCGCCTCAACGGTTATGGTGCCGGGTGTGAGAGTGATGGAATTGCCGTATATATTGACACCAAGGTGAGTTTTCTGGGTCGCAATGATTTTAATCATTGTCGGCGAAATCGGCAGGGAAGGACTGAGAACGATCTTGGTAACGTCGATCGTTGATTTGACAATCTCCAGAACCAACCAGGGAATATAGGTAATGGCTCCGGCGGCCAGGTGAATGGGATGCCCTTCATAATCTGTAATCTGCATTCGTTTGGCCAGGTACAAGCACAGCCCGACGGACAAGATTCCGAGTACGATCAGCAAGGGCACATAGTGTCCGGACAACAAAAGCCAGAAAGCAAACAATAATATGCCTAGACTAAGAAAACGCACCTTATGCCTCCCCATCCCGCTATGGAGCGTCCTCCCTAGCGGACAACCGCATTGAGCCGAGATTCACGGAACTCTGCGACGATAGCAACCCGCCCGTGCCAAATCTCTGATTCGGCCTATAGCTTTCTCACAAAATATGCGTATTTATCAAGTATTATCCGCGCATTTGCCACAATACATTGGATCAAATCAGGTAAAATTCGTATTTCCTGCTTTAAGTGATGTAGCAATCCCACCCAATAGAGATTATGTATTGTTGAAATTTTCCTGAAAGCTCGAAGCCTACCCCAAACAGAACCAAGGGAGCGCATAATGTCAGAGACATCTACACCCGGCAAAGTCGAAAAGAGTGAAGATGAATGGAAGGACCAACTGACGGAAGAGCAGTTCCAAGTTGCGCGCAAGCACGGCACCGAACGGGCGTTCAGCCATCCTTATCACCAGGAAAAGGCTGAAGGCGTTTACAATTGTGCGTGTTGTGGGACCCCCTTGTTCGACTCGACGGACAAATTCGATTCAGGCACGGGCTGGCCGAGTTACACTGCACCGATTGAGAAGGGTAATGTTTCCGAGCATGACGATAACTCGCTCTTCATGCGTCGAACCGAAGTTCGATGTGCAAGCTGTGATGCCCATCTCGGTCACGTATTTCCCGATGGACCTCAACCAACTGGATTGCGTTACTGCATTAACGGCACGGTTCTTGACCTGAAAAAATCTCAATCCGAGGATTAATTCTGCCTGCAGTCAGAGTCAGCTAATCCAGCACCAAAATTAGTCAGTCACCGAGGCCTATGACACAATCATCAACACCCCCCATGAACCCTCCCGTTGCAGATGTTCGCCCTACGAACAGATCTTTCCATGGCCAGAAACTGGAGGATGATTACCACTGGCTGCGCGCTGATAATTGGCAGGAAGTTATGCGCGCACCCGATGTTTTGGATACCGACATTCGCAGTTATCTGGAGGCGGAAAACGCCTACACCAAGCAGGCGCTTGCGGATACGGAAAATCTGCAAAAGACCCTGTTCGAGGAAATGAAAGGACGGATCAAGGAAGATGATTCAACGGTGCCGTCGAAGGACGGTCCTTTTGCCTATTTCGTAAGTTTTATTGAAGGCGGGCAACACCCGCGCTTCTGCCGCCAGCGCAGGGACGGAGGTGCTGAAAAAGTTCTTCTGGACGGCAACGAACTTGCGGAAAATCACGCCTATTTCAGTTTTGGTGGCGTGAGTCACAGTCCGGATCACAAACTTTTGGCCTACGGTTCCGATGTCAAGGGATCGGAATTCTACACGATTAATATCCGGGATGCGGCGACCGGGGAAATCATCGCGGATACATTGGATCAGACGACAGGCGGAGCCGTCTGGGGAAATGATAACCAAACACTCTATTACACGAAACTCGACGACAATCACCGTTCGAGATGGGTTTACCGCCACAAAATTGGGTCTCCCCAGGAGGAAGATGAACTCATTTACGAGGAAGCGGACAATGGTTTCTTCGTCAACGTCGGCAAGACACTCAGCGGGCGCTTCATCATAATTGGCGCTAACGATCATCAAACATCCGAAGTTCGGCTGCTTGATGCCAATGATCCCACCGCAGAACCACACCTGGTTGCAGAACGTCAGCCAGGACATGAATATTCTGTCGAAGATGGGGGCATTGGCCTCGTAATACTGACAAACAAGGACGGGGCGGAAGATTTCAAAATTATGTCGGCGGATTACGGTAATCCGGCACCAGAAAACTGGGTGGATATCGTCCCCCATGAACGCGGCCGATTAATCGTCGATGTCTCTGCATTCAAAAACCATCGGGTCCGTCTGGAACGCCTCGACGGTTTGCCGCGGATTGTAATCCAGCGCCTGAGTGACGGGGAAGAGCATGTCATCGAGTTCGCAGAGGAGGCCTACTCGCTGGGTCTTTCATCTGGCTATGAATTCGATACGACCAATTTGCGGTT
>JBPCWG010000233.1:0-2762 GCA_051009705.1 Methyloligellaceae bacterium
CTTGCACCTGACCACTAGGCAACAGATTCCCGAAGATCTACCTCTTCGACCTCTTGCGAAGGACCGGAATCCAGTCCTTTGGCATCTTCGTCCCGGTCAACCAGTTCGATTACCGCCATCGGTGCTGAGTCACCATGACGAAATCCGGCTTTCAATACACGCGTATAGCCGCCATGACGATCCGCATATCTAGGTCCCAGAGTCTCGAACAGTCTGGCAACCATATCCTTGTCCCGAACCTTGGAAATGGCAATGCGTCGTGAGTTGAGATCACCCTTCTTGGCCAATGTGATCAGGCGATCAACAACGCGCTTCAGTTCTTTAGCTTTGGGTAGTGTTGTCGTTATCTGCTCATGCTTGATCAACCCGGAAGCCATGTTTGCAAACAAGGATTTCCGATGACTGGCCGTTCTGTTGAGCCTTCTATACCCCTTACCGTGACGCATAATGCGCTCCTATCAATATTCCACTTCCGTCAAGCCGGACTTGAGGGAATTTCCTAGTAATGTTCCTCAAACCTCTTTGCGAGGTCTTCGATATTTTCCGGAGGCCAGTTCGGCACTTCCATCCCCAAATGCAGTCCCATACTCGCAAGAACTTCTTTTATTTCATTCAAAGACTTTCTGCCGAAGTTGGGTGTTCGCAGCATCTCCGCTTCTGTTTTCTGAATGAGGTCGCCGATGTAAACAATGTTGTCATTCTTCAGGCAGTTGGCTGAACGAACCGATAATTCCAGTTCATCGACTTTCTTCAACAGTGCCGCGTTGAACTCCAGTTCCGGAACTTTCTCTTCAACGGTTGGTTTTTCCGGCTCTTCAAAATTCACAAATATGGAGAGCTGGTCCTGAAGAATACGGGCGCCCAGCGCAATCGAATCTTCGGGGGAGATGGAACCGTCAGTCTCGATCTGCATAGTCAATTTGTCATAGTCGAGGATCTGCCCCTCACGCGTGTTCTCAACGCGATAGGAGACTTTCTTGACCGGGCTATAAAGACTGTCGACGGGAATGAGGCCAATCGGCGCATCGTCCGGCCGGTTACGGTCCGCAGGGACATATCCCTTACCGACATCGGCCGTGAATTCCATGCGCATGGAGATGCCTTCGTCCAGTGTGCAAATCGGCAATTCAGGATTGAGAATTTCCACATCTGCGCCTGTCTCAATATCTCCCGCCGTTGCAATACCCGGTCCCTCTTTTCTCAGGACCATACGTTTGGGACCTTCGCTATGAACACGAAGAGCAATTGCCTTAATATTCAGGACGATGTCAGTGACATCCTCGCGAACACCGGCGATGGAAGAAAATTCGTGCAGAACACCATCGATATGCACGGAAGTAATCGCCGACCCCTGCAACGAGGACAGGAGTACACGCCGGAGCGCATTGCCAAGTGTCATACCGAAACCACGCTCAAGCGGTTCGGCAACAATTGTCGCAACTCTTGACTGATCAAAGCCGGTAGTAATGTCGAGCTTTGTGGGCTTAATCAAATCTTGCCAGTTTTTCTGAAGCACTTTCGTACCCTCTTAATTGGAATTCCGTGTTGTCGCTTCGAACTCAATTGTCTCGGAGAATTCGAACGTCCGTGTTTGTGAGATCAGCGAATTATACGCGACGTCTCTTGCGTGGACGGCAGCCATTGTGCGGAATAGCTGTCACATCGCGAATTGATGTAATCTGAAAGCCGGCAGACTGTAGCGCCCGCAATGCGGACTCGCGACCGGAACCCGGCCCTTTTACTTCGACTTCCAGAGTTTTCATGCCGTGATCCTGGGCTTTCTTGCCCGCATCTTCCGCGGCAACCTGGGCGGCATAGGGCGTGGATTTTCGCGAACCGCTAAACCCCATGGCTCCGGCAGATGACCAGGAAATCGCATTCCCTTGCGCATCAGTGATGGTAATCATCGTATTATTAAACGTGGCATTTACGTGCGCCACCCCGGAAGAAATATTTTTCTTTTCTTTGCGGCGGACTTTAGTCCTATCTTTAGCCATTGATCGTATCTCAGAATTCTATTGCTACAACTTGGTTTGTTCAGTTGGACCGTTATCTCACGGCCGCTATTTCTTTCTGCCTGCAATGGGTTTTGCAGGACCTTTTCGCGTCCGGGCATTGGTATGGGTTCGTTGCCCCCTGACCGGCAAGCCGCGACGGTGTCTCAACCCGCGATAACTCCCGAGATCCATGAGCCGTTTGATATTCATCGCGACTTCACGGCGAAGATCTCCTTCGACAACAAAATCATTATCGATCATTTCGCGGATCTGAATAACTTCGGAATCGGACAATTCGTTCACACGCCGTTCCGCGGGAATACTTGCTTTCTCGCAAATTTTCTTTGCGTGGGTCGCGCCAATTCCATGAATATAAGTCAGCGCAATCTCGACGCGCTTGTTCGTAGGTATATTTACACCGGCAATTCGTGCCACAATTCTCTCCCAATTGGATGCCAAATCATGCGTCGGCAGAAACTAAATCCCGAGCGATTTCAAGGCCTTAAATGAAAAAACAAATGCGACCATGTCCGGGGGTCGCCCTACCGCCGGGGTCGAATTCATGTCTTTTCACATCTGGATGGCTTTATCTACCCGAATTTCAACCAAATCGTCAATATTTACTTGAAGTTAGCAGCAAATTTAACCACGCAAACTGGATAAAACTCCCTTGATTTGTTTTGCCACATCGTCGATGGAGGCCATTCCATCAACAGATTTCAGCTTTTTCTGACAAAAATAGTAACCAAGCAGCGGCGATGTATC
>JBPCWG010000234.1:0-5408 GCA_051009705.1 Methyloligellaceae bacterium
AGGCCCAGGAGTTGGGGTTGCGGGTGCCTCAGGATATCTCGATTGTCGGTTTCGACGATATCGATCTGGCTTCTATTGTCAGTCCACGGCTCACGACCGTACATGTTCCCCATCGCCGGATGGGGAAAAGGGCGGCTGAATTGCTGATTGAAATGATTTCAGCGCGAACCATCGCGACCAGCCATGAGATCGCATTTGAAATTGTCGACAGGGAGTCGCTCGCATCTCCCGGCAGCTAGTGTTGCTTTTCGTCGCTAAACATGGCCTCTGATCCAACTCCAGTTCCCGGTCGCCATTTCTTTTCTGAACCCGGCCGCTGGGAGCTTTCAGGTAAATAGTGGTGAATTGAAGAGCGCTTAGGTCGTCACCGATGCTTGGTCGGACTGGTTTCTCTGAAATTTCTTCTGTTGCGAGTAATAGATCCACAAGAGAAGCGCGACGCCTGCGATATGCAGAACTTCGATGGGCCAGAACAGGCAAATGGCTGCGACAATGAGCAGGGCCCGGTCAGTCCAGTTCAGGTCCACATACATGTGTCCGACGATGAGTGCCGCCGTGCACAGGAAACCGAGGAGGGCGGCGACAAAGGTAATCGTGAGCATCAGCGGATCGGAGATATTCAGGATCGAGGAATAGGCAAACATGACGGGAATAATGTACATCCCCTTGGCTGTGCGGAAGGCAGCCCAGGCCGCCTTGCTGGGATTGGCGCCGGCGATGCCCGCGGCCGTGTAGGCGGGAACACAGACCGGCGGCGTAAAACAACTGTCGAGGCTGAACCAGAACACGATGAGATGGGCCGCGAGCAGCGACAATTGCACGGACTGACCAAGGTCGAGCAATGCAGGGACGGCCATGATGGAAAGCACGATATAAGCGGCACTGGTCGGTAGACCCATACCGAGAACGAACGAAGCGATACCCACGAGAACAATACCCAGGAACAGGCTGCCCTGGGCCAGGGACGTGACGAGGGAGGCGAATTTCAGGCCGAGACCGGTTTGAAACAGAGCTCCCATCACCAGGCCGACGGCACCGACCGCGGCGCAGATGGGCAGGGACTTGCAGGCGCCTTGTTCAAGGGCCTTGAGCGTATTGTCGAGGCCGGCGCGAACGAGCAAGACGAAACTTTCCAGGGACAAACCCTGGGACCGCGATTTGCTGATATAGGTAAAAAAACCGCGCAGGCCCGCAAGGATCACGATAGAAGCGATCCCGATGAGGCCTGAATAGGGAACGCTTTTGCCCTGCATCAGGAAGCCCATGATGATGATCGGCGGCAGCAAATAGTACCAGCCCTCCCTGAGGATGGGCAGGACATCGGGAACCTCCTCCTTCGACATGCCCGTAAGTCCGCTTTTGCGGGCTTCGAGATGGACAATGGAATAAACGGAAAAAAAGTAGAGCACCGCCGGGAGGATCGATACCTTGACGATCTCCCAGTAGGAAATGCCGGTGAATTCCACAATCAGGAAAGCCGAGGCCCCCATGATCGGTGGCATGATCTGGCCGCCGGTCGAGGCTGCCGTTTCGACACCGGCTGAGAATTCCGGGCGAAATTTGGCTTTGTTCATCATCGGGATCGTGAATGATCCGGTTGTGGCGACGTTGGCATTGGCACTGCCGGTAATGGATCCGGTCATGGCGCTGGCAAAGATCGCCGCCTTTGCCGGACCGCCGCGCCGCCGCCCGGTCAGGGCCACGGACAGGCGTACATAAAAATCAGCAGCCCCCATACGTTCGAGGAAGGTGCCGAACAGAATGAACAGGAAAATATAGACGGAGAACACGTTGATGGGCGTCGTCCACAATCCGTCATAGGTCATGTACTGGTGATCGATGATATGCTCAAAGCTCGCCCCCTTGTGCCGAAATTCCCAGGGGAAGTACTGACCCCAATAGGTGTAGGCCAGAAAGAAGAGGGAAATCAGGGGCAGCGCGTTGTTGATCGTACGCCGGGCGGCCTCCAGCGCCAGCACAATGACGGTGACCCCGAGGATATAATCTATGGGCATCAGGGGGTCGACATAATACAGGCGTTCGAGAAAATAGTCCGTATAGAGGACGGGGTAACCGACGGAAATTATCGCCAGGACAAACAGAACACCGTCAATGATGAAACGTTGCGGCGCCGGCCGATTGACCGGATAGACCAGGAAGATGAGGGAAAGACCGAAGATGTAGGTCAGGGTTCTCTGATACAGAGGCTCGTAACCGCCATTGTAAGCGATCATCAAATGATAGACGGACATGCACACGGCAATGATCGTGATCAAGTAGTCCTTGATTTTGATGACATTGGGAAACGATGATGTGGCGGTGACAGACAGGGGATTTCTCACATTTCCGGGAGGACTCGCGGACACCGGTGACAGTGTCCGCAGAGCAATGTTTGTCCCTCAAAGTTTTCTCACAGGATCATGTGTCCGCATTTCGCGGGCGGATTGTGAGACCTCTAGAGCAATCCCTGTTCTTTGTAGAAACGCTCCGCACCTTTATGTAGCGGTACACCTTTTGTGTCGGCCCCGTATTTTGGAGTCCAGGTTTTGAAAATCTTGTGAACGCCGCTCAGAAACTTGATGTTTTCATTGGTCGACTTCAGAAGATTGTAAACATCGTCCTCGCTCATTTTATCCGTTGTCAGGAGGACACCGGAAAGGCCCATGGAAGCGGCCTCTTTATCGTTGCCCTTGTACATCCCGCCGGGGATTTTGCACGGGCTGTAACCGTGACCGGCGAGCATATTTTTGACGCCGTCGGACATTTCCAGAAACACCAGATCCCGGGATATGGCGGCCTGCACGCCGGCACTGTTGGGATCGCCGGAATTGTGCATGTAGAAATCGATTTGCCCGGAACTGATGGCCTGCGAATTACCGCGGGTTCCTGCGAAGGTCAATTTGTATCCCCGGCCCGTCAGATCCTTATATGAAGAACCCAAATGCTGGACGATGAGCTGGCCGGTGTACTCGGTACTGGTTCCCTTTTTGGAAACGCCGACTTTCAGTGGCGCTTTGGACTTCACAATGTCATCCCAGGTCCGGATACCTTTGTCGAAAAGTTCCTTGGATGCGTATTGATGATAGCAGGAATCATAAAACCGGGCGACAGCACGGATATTTCCATGCTTGGCTTTGTAGGGAACATTTCCGGCGATTGCCGACTTGGCAAAATTCGAGAACGAAAAGGCATAGTCGGCACCACCCTGGGACAGACGAACGGGGTTTGCGCGACCGGCACCGGGGGTGACGTTCATTTTTGCCGCTTCCTGAGCCTTGTTGTAGGCTTCGGTCAAACCTGCGCCCAAACGGCCCATGGTTCCGCCCAGGGAACCGACGGCCATGGAATATTGTTTGGACTGGCTGAAAGCCGGTGTCTGAAGTGTGGTCAGGGCAAGTCCGACGGCACCTGAATAGATAATTAAACGATTCATTTTATTCCTCCCATAATCTGCTTCGCCCGTTCGTTAAGGCGATTTCTGCATCCACCGGAGAATTTCTCCAATGTACAAACTGTTTGTCCAGATCGGCGCAAGTTTTTGTTGTTTTTCCGCCGATTTGGACAGATAATCAGATAGTGTCGATCGTTTCACCAAGTGTCAAGTCGGTTTGACTGTCAAACCGCATTCAAATGTGCGTGTCGTTTTACCTGTTTGATTAATTCAGTGACGGAGCCCTTATGCGATCAAATGAACCCGTTGTCCCTTTGCTTGAACTGGAAGATTTCCCGTTGGACTGCCGCGAAGCCGCTGAAAACATTCAAAAACGATCCGGAAGGATTTCCAACAGCCAGCGCGCCACGGCCCATGCGGGGCAGCTATCGGCGACAACCCGGTCCTATCTGGAACAAACCTGGCACCAGGGTTCACTCTCCAGGGAACTCAGGGCGCTTATTCGCTACAAAGTGTCGAATGCCAATTTTTGCCGTTATTGTACGGCGCACCAGATCGGTTATCTGAAGAGGTTTGGGGTATCCGATACGCAATTACACGATCTAAACCGACTGTCCGAAAGTCCGGAGTTTACCCGCGAAGAAAAAGCCGCGATGAATTTTGCCGAAGCGCTTACCCGAGACTCGGCGAATATACCGGTAGAAATTACCGATGAATTCAAAGAATGTTTTTCACCTCAGCAGAGGGTTGAAATTGCTATCGTGGCTTCGGCGATGAGCATGCTGAACAAAATCAACGATTCCCTGAACGTCCCCCTTGAGGATGATTTTCTGGAATTCACGGATTTGCTGCCGCAGCCGGAATCCAGTGGACAAAGCTCGTCTCAATCTGAAAACTGAGCAGATTCATAATTCGAGGTTTGACATTAAAAGTTTCTTATAAAAAATTGCATGTAAAAGACAAATCAAGAGAGGAGAAATCAACGATGCCATTCTTTAGATGGGATGAAATGAGCCGGAAAAATCTTGCCGCCCCTTCGGATTCCGAAGGCAGTATCATAATCGGCGATCATGTGACCCTTAACCGCTCCGTGAGCCAGCCCGGCAAGGTCGCGCGCCCGCACTTTCACGGCTGCGAGCAACTCATCAACGTCGTCGCGGGTTCGGCCTGGTTCCGGGTCGGTGATGATGCCAAAGACGTAACGGCAGGGGACATAATTCACATACCCGTCGGCGTTGAGCACGAATTCAAAAACACCGGTGATGGTGAGTTTATTTATCTCTCCTTCAAAAACAAATCCGAGGACTGGCCGCCCCCTTCAGCCATGCCGGATGCCACCTAAGCGGATTGCCGAAGGTCTGAAGCAGGATTGTCAATCTTATGAACAGCGAACTCCAAGAGCTTAAAATTGCCGTTCTCGGTGCCGGGTCCATCGGCAGTTCCGTAGGCGTGGATCTTACCGATGCCGGGCTTGATGTGACCATTATCGACCAGTGGCCGGCGCATGTGGAAGCCATGAAAACATCGGGATTGGATATCACCATGCCTGACCGGCATCTGGAAATTCCGGTGACGGCCTGGCATCTGTGTGAACTGGCGGAGCATGTACCGGCCTTTGATTTTGTTTTCCTGTGCGCGAAGTCCCATGACACTCATTGGCTTGCCCAGCTTATCGAACCTTATCTCAAGGAAGACGGGGTATTTATCGGTCTGCAGAACGGCATGAACAATGAGACTATCGCCGGTGTCGTCGGTCCCGAGAGAACCATCGGCGCGGTCGTCGAACTTTCAGCTGAAATTTTCACCCCCGGCATTGTCAAACGGGATACAAAACGGGAAGGCACCTGGTTCGGGCTGGGTGAACTCGACGGATCAGTGACGCCAAGGCTCGATCGGGCCAGGAAGATCATGGAAAACGTCGCCAAGATCAATATCACGGAAAATATCGAAGGCGCCAAGTGGACCAAGCTGATCTGCAATACCATGACCATGGGCCCTATCGGTCTGACCGGTTTGA
>JBPCWG010000235.1:0-5212 GCA_051009705.1 Methyloligellaceae bacterium
CTTCCACAGTTTTATCGGTATAGGGCTGCAACCATTCTTCAGGACCAAAGCGGGATTGAAACGTGACGCGCAGGCGATTTTCATCCCAGCCGAGTTCCTCCCGCAGCAAACGCGTGGTCTTCAGGCAATGGCAGTGATAGGGATCCCCCTTCTTGAAATAGGATTGCGGAATTCCATGGTATGAGGTCAGAACAATTTCGGGTTCCCAGTCCAGGGTTGCGAGATGCGTGCGGATCGAATCTGCGAGTGCCCGGATATAGAACGGCTCATCAAAATAAGGGGGGGCAATTCTGATTGTGGGTTGCCAACGCATCTGTTGCAGACTTGAGAACAGTTTGTCGTTCACGGTTGCTGTCGTCGTCGCACTGTATTGAGGATAGAGGGGGACGGCGAGTATACGGTCACACCCTTGTTCCTGCAGTCTTCTAACAATCGAGCCAATCGAAGGATTGCCATAGCGCATGGCCCAGTCAATGATCAGATCATTGCCTTGTCCCGACAATTGTTCGGACAATTTTTCAGATTGGGAACGGGTAATGGTGCGCAGGGGAGATTCGTCCAGTTCTTTATTCCAGATGGACTCATAGGCCTCGCCACTTTTTTGCGGTCGGCGCGACAACACGATGCCATTGAGAATTGGCCACCAATAAATCTTCGGCCACTCAATCACGCGCGAATCCGACAGAAATTCTTTCAAATAGCGGCGCATGGACCAATAATCCGTCCCATCGGGCGTACCGAGATTTATCAAAAGCACACCAATTCGTCCCACCGATATCTTGGGATGACCCGGGCCAGGATCGGTGTGCGCTTTTTCAGAATCGGGCGATGTGAGCATTGCTCATTGAGCTCCAGACAGCAAAGAGAACGGATATGTTTAACAACGTTTCTCAATCAGATTTAGATCAAATTTTACCGGGACGCCACCTTGAACAAATTAAATTAAGTGTCATTAACAGAAAGAACCATAAAAAATGGCTCCCTGAATTGGGGAGCTATGTGGCAAATTCACCGTTGCTGCAGAAATCCGGCACCAAACGCGGGAAACCGACCTCGCGGAGTCAGGCCGCGCTGAGTTCGGTGGCACGCTCATGATCTTCATTATCAGCCGTGATCGTCGGTTTCGAACCGCGCATGCGCGTATCCGCCAAAGAATAACCGGGCTGATAGGAATAGTTCAGTGACCTGGTAACCCGTATCCAGTTTTCCAAACCAACATCATCGGCGACTTCAAAACTTGTCGCGCCGCACTTTTCCAGGAAGTGTACCTGATCAAGGATAAATTCTCCGGAAATCCGGATGTCTCCCTCGAATTTCAGCTGATGTCGCAATATTCTTGCCTGGGAAAACGCTCGACCGTTGGTAAAGGCGGGGAAATTCAGGCGAATGAGATCAATTCGGTGGAACTCATTCTGGAGTAAAGAAATATCATCCGTATTTGTTACGCTCACACCCAAATGCACGATGGGAGACAAATCCGTTGCCGTCAGGCTTTTGAAGCGCTGCAGCGTAACGATGATCCTGCCCTGATCTGGAATCGGCACGTCATCGGCGATGAGTACCCAGCCGTTTTCAATGATTTCCTGATTCTTAATGAGTTGCATAAACAGCCTCCTTAAACGGTTTCGGCCCGACCCGACGGTAAGCCTCTAGGAATGTTTCATTTTCGTTTCTGAGCGATACATAGGTATCGACAATTGAATCCACAGCGCCGATAACTTCGGTTCTGGAAAAACCGGGACCAATAATCTCACCAACCTTGGCGTTTTCATCGCCACTGCCGCCGAGGGTCACCTGGTAGAACTCTTCGCCACGCTTTTCGAGGCCGAGAATTCCGATATGTCCGGCGTGGTGGTGGCCGCAGGCATTGATGCAGCCGGATATCTTTATTTTCAGTTCGCCAATTTCGTGTTGTCTTTCCAGTTCGGCGAAATGACTGGATATATCCTGGGCCACAGGTATGGATCTCGCGGTCGCCAGGGAACAATAATCGAGCCCGGGGCAACAGATAATATCAGACACGAGACCCAGGTTCGCCGTCGCCAATCCGGCATCGACGAGACTGTTCCAGACTTCGAACAGATCTGATTTTCTTACATTCGGCAAAACCAGGTTCTGCTCATGGGTCACGCGCAAATCGTCAAAGCTGAATTTTTCGGCAAGATCTGCAACCACCCGCATTTGATCCGAACTCGCATCACCGGGAATTCCGCCGGTGGGTTTCAGGGAAATGTTGACAATGCCGTATCCGGGCATGCGGTGTTTCGCGACGTTTTGTGCAACCCAGATTGCAAATTCGGCATTGTCTTTTTCGGCAGCCGCCAGGGTCGGGTCATCATCATTCAGTTGATCATAGTCAGGTGGAAGGAAATAGCTCTCGATGCGTTCCAGCTCGACCGGATCGACCTGAACGCTGGTCTCCCGCATGCGCGCATATTCGTCCTCGACCTGGCGTGTAAACTCCTGCTTGCCAAGTTCCAGAACAAGAATTTTGATTCGCGCTTTGTATTTGTTGTCGCGTCGCCCGTGCAGATTGTAAACCCGCATTATCGCTTCGATGTAACCCAGCAATTCAGCTTTCGGCAGCCATTCCCGAACCGTGACACCGACTATGGGTGTCCGACCCATGCCGCCGCCGACAAGGATTTCATATCCGACGTCGCCATTTTCGTTCTGGCGAATTTTGATTCCAATATCATGAAAGGCCACGGCGGCCCGATCATTTTCGCAACCGGTCACCGCAATTTTGAACTTACGCGGCAGGAATGTGAATTCGGGATGGGCACTTGACCACTGTCGCAACAGCTCGGAGACAGGTCGTGGGTCTTCCACTTCCCCGTCGATGACGCCGGCCCAGTGATCAGCCGTGACATTGCGAATGCAATTGCCGCTGGTCTGGATCGCATGCATTTCAACATCGGCGAGATCATCAAGAATATCCGGGACATCGCTCAATTTCGGCCAGTTGAACTGAATGTTCTGTCGTGTGGTAAAATGTCCGTAGCCCTTGTCATATTTATCAGCGATAAACGCCAGTTGCCGCAACTGCCTCGAGTTCATGGTTCCATAGGGAACCGCGACACGCAGCATATAAGCATGCAACTGCAAATAAAGGCCGTTCATCAGCCGCAAAGGACGGAACTTCTCCTCGGTCAATTCACCGTTGACCCGCCGCTCGACCTGATCGCGAAACTGATCCACGCGACTGCGAACGAAGGCGGCATCGAATTCATCATATCTATACATGGGTGAATTCAGCTCCGAAATGCGGGACTCGCGACTGCGGTCCCAGGTCCGCGCGGACAGAAGGCCCTTGGCCGCGAAGTTTTTCGCGATAGCGCACCGGTGCAACAGATCCATCTACGATTTCAACATCGATCAGATAGGGTTCGACAATGTCATCGGATCCGGCAAGCGATCCTTCCGTCAAAAGTGACGCGGCATCTTCCCTGGAATTCACAAGCCTGGCCTGGCTGATGGCTTCGGTCCAGCGTCCATCGTCATTGAGAAACACAACGAGACCGTCATTCAGACGGTTGGCAGTTACCAGTTGCAGAATATTTTTTGATTTAGCCATAGTTCCATTCCACGGTTTCTTCGGATTGTTTCCTGGCCACCGCACTATCCGCCGCGGGAATTGCCAGGGTTTCGCCGTCTTCAAAAATTTCAACATCGTCCGGGACATCCAGCCCGGCCTGGGCCCAGCTCAGGCCGACAAAAATGATGGCCGGGCCGTGTAAACCAGTTCCTTCAATACATTGCACCAGGTGCTCCAAACGGGTCACAACCGACCTTTGATCCGGAAGGGTAGCTTTTTCGACAATGACCACAGGAGTATCGGGATGACTTCCGGCGTGCAGCAGTTTTTCCTGGATGGCCGAGGCCATGCGGACACCCATATAAATGGCGAACGCCTGGTCTTCGCGCGCCAGGCTGTTCCAGTCATGATCTGCCAGCCCTTCGACCGTCGCACCGGTAATCACGGAAAATTTTCGATGCCGCGCCCGCATCGTCAAAGGCAGGCCTATGGATGCGGCACTCGCATGCGCTGCGGAAATGCCGGGTACGACGGTGACTGGGATATCTTCACTTTGGAGGGCTTCAAGCTCTTCGACAGCGCGTCCGAAAATAAATGGATCGCCGCCCTTGAGCCGCACGACGTCATGACCCGCAAGCGCCTCGTCGATTAAAATCTGATTGATATCATCCTGGGAGGTCGAAATCTGACCCGGTGTTTTGCCAACGTGGATACGCCGGGCATCCCGGCGGGCATATTCGAGAATTTCCGGATTAACCAGCCGATCGAATACGAGCACATCCGCCGACTGCAGCAATTGCTGAGCCTTGAGGGTCAATAAATCCGGATCACCGGGACCACATCCCACAAGAGCCACGGAACCGATTTCCGCGCGTGCCGGTTCATAGGCGCGAAGCGCGGTCTCGAAACTATGTTCAGCCCCAATCAAATCGTCGGCAAGAACTTGGCGCCGAAAACGGCCCGCAAGCAATTTCTCCCAGATTTTTCGGCGAAAAGAACCGTCCTGAACTTCCGCGGCAATTCGATCGCGAAGGGATTGAGCATATCTCGCCAGGGCGCCGTAATTCTTTGGCAGCAGGGCTTCGAGCTTCGCCTTGATTTCTCGTGCCAGAATGGGGGCGGCACCCTCGGTGCCGATGGCAATGATGACCGGACTTCGATCGACAATCGCCGGTGTGATAAAGCTGCAGAGTTCCGGGACATCCACAACATTGACGGCAACCCCGTGTTTCCTTGCCGCCGCGGCGACTTTCTGGTTCAAGACCTGATCGTCCGTCGCTGCGTAGACCAGCGCTTTACCGAGAACATCATCCTCGCGGAAGTCCCGGCGCAGCCAGGTGACTCGAGAGCCGGACATCAGTGACTTGATCTCGGGGTGAACAGTCTCACCGATGAGAAAAATTTTGGCCGTGGTTTTGATCAGCAGGCGAATTTTCTGCAGGGCAGATTTACCATCGCCAACCATGAGGACAGGCTGGTTTTCGAGATCTATATAGACAGGAAAATATTTCATTTTCAAACCCGGTGGCTCTCGCGTTTTATGGATCAAATGCCAACGACAGAAATTACGCTGCTCAATCCAAGGCAGCATTGAGCATCTGGAGTGAATTTAGAATTATTTTCTATTTATTGCAATATATTGGATATAATTTAGTATTTTATTCTATTATAATT
>JBPCWG010000236.1:0-4199 GCA_051009705.1 Methyloligellaceae bacterium
GGATTGTTTCAGAGGATCTGACGGATTTCCCCAAAAGCCCAGATGATCTGTTTGAATCCGGAATTCGGAAATTTCCAGGCTTCGCAATTCATCTGGTCGTTGCAAATTGCGGACAGGGGTGGTGTAACAGTTGGGAAATCCTGGAATTAGCAACCTGCATTCCTCTCACACTTCACCGCTATTGCTGAACCTATGGGGCGGTTCGGGAGTTAGAGAGAAGGCGGCGGTTCAGAAATGTTGCGACGCCCTGACATTGCTGGCGTTGCCTCGAATTGAAGCAAGGAAAAATCATCATGGCAGAATATAAAATTGCAGTGGCGGACAGTGTGTTCCCCAGTCTCGATCCGGCAAAGTCGGCACTTTCCGATCTCGACATTGAACTTGTCATGGCCAAGGAGCCAACGGAAGACGGCATTCTCGAGGTGGCAAGGGACGCCGACGGTTTGCTCGTCACGTACGGTCAGATCACCGCGAATGTGATCGCCGGCCTGGACAAGTGCAAGGCCATTGGCCGATTTGGTATCGGCGTTGATAATATCGATATCGATGCAGCATCGAAGAAAGGGATAGCTGTAACTTTTGTTCCTGATTATTGTATCGATGAAGTTTCGGACCATGCAATGGCGCTTCTCATGGCGCTGGCTCGCAAGATACCCCTGTCTAATTCCCTGGTCCAGAACGGACGTTGGGAAATGCCAGCGGTTGTTCCCTTGAACAGGCTGCGGGGGCGAAAAATCGGCCTCGCCGGTTTTGGTAAAATTCCTCAGGCGATCGTACCCAAGGCCAAGGCTTTCGGTCTCGATGTGCTGATTTTTGATCCCTATGTGCCGGCCCAAATTGTTGAGGAACACGGTGTTACCAGTGTCGATTTCGATACCCTGCTCGCGGAATCGGATTATATTTCGGTCCACGCACCGCTGACACCGGAAACGGAAAATTTATTTAACACCGAAGCGTTCTCCAAAATGAAGAAAACGGCGTTGATCGTAAACACGGCCCGGGGTCCTCTCGTGAGTGAGCCCGACCTGGTAGCGGCCCTGGACGCCGGTGAAATCGGTGGTGCCGGCCTTGATGTTGTCCCAACGGAACCTTTGCCTTCGGATTCCAAACTCCTGGGACGCGACAATGTGATCATTACTCCGCACACCGGCTTCTATTCCGTGGAAGCGCTGGATGATTTGCAGACCAAGGCGGCGCGGGATGTCGGCCTTGTGCTTAAAGGGGACAAACCCGTCTATCCGGTAAATCCGGAAGTTCTGGCGTAGGACCGGATCAGGATCGCATTGGCATTGTCTCCGCGCGCCGGCACCCACCAAGCCGCCACGGATTTTGAACAGATTCAATAAAAAACGGCGGGCCAGAATTGATCTGGCCCGCCATAATTTTAAATAGTGTTTGCCTCAGGCCTTATGCGGCCAGAGTTGCCTCGGCGACTTTGCGGAACTCATCATCATTCATGAGGCGCTTGTTTTTCAGACCCCAGTCTTTCACGGCCATGAGTACTTCCATGGCCTGTTCGTCGGTTGCCTGAATTTGAGCTTTTTGCAGCCAGTCCTTAATGGAGTCGATGCCACTGCCCTTGCCCATAACAATCACGGGCTCTTCCTGGCCAACGAGGCTCGGACGGAATGGGAAGACCTCAGTGAGATATTCGTCACCGCAATTCGACCACCAGGAAGCAATAATTCCCGATTCGATCTGGAACAGATCTTTACCGATGATTGGATGGTTGGTCTGGATCGGAACATCTGCGATTTCCGCAACCAGATCTGCCAGCGGCTTCAGCTTCTCAGTCTTGATGCCGATATCGACATTGTAGAGCGTCAGCAGAGCCATCACCGTTTCTTCCATGGGAACGTTACCGGCGCGCTCACCCAGTCCGAGAACAGTTGAGTGAATGACATCTGCACCTTCAGCAAGTGCCATGATCGTATTCGCCACACCAAGACCGAAATCCTGGTGGAAATGCGCCTCCAGGGGCACGTTAAACCGTTCCTTCACTGCGCGAACAAAGTAAGGCATGGCGTGAATGGATGTGCATCCCATGGTGTCCACGAGAGCCAGGGCATCCATATGGCCTTCATTACTTACGCGTTCGATAAGATCCATGACCCAGTTGAGGTCCGATCGGCTGAAGTCAATTGGGAAGAAGACAACTTCGAGACCGTTATCATGGGCAAATTTGGTGGATTCGATCGAGAGTTCAACAGCTCTTTCGAATTCCCAGCGATAGCCGAGTTCGATCAGGTGCTGCGAAGAAGGGACTTCCATGACAACACCGCCGACACCGGCGTCGACAGCGCGCTGGACATCATCGACCATGCAGCGTGAAAACGAAAATATCTTGGGTCCTAGGTTCCGTTTTGCCAGATCGGAAACCACGCGGGCATCATCTCTCGAGACCACGGGCATGCCGGCTTCAATCCGGTGCACGCCGGCTTCTGCGAGCGCTTCGGCAATCCGGATCTTGTCGTCATAGTCGAAGGCGACGCCGGTTTGCTGTTCACCATCGCGCAATGTCACATCGTGAACTTGAATGTTGTCTTTAAAATTGAACTGAGATTGTACTTCCTCTGCAAAGTTCCAGAGGCTGGTCTGCCATTTGTCGTTTTTCCAGGGGGTGTCACTCACTCGAAGATCCTCCTATTGATGACCACGCAACGTGGTCGCGGGTTGTGTGTGCCGCGCCGGTAACAAGGAACTGACTTCTCCATCAACGAAGGGAGCTGTCAGCGGTCTTTTGTTCCGGCAGGGGAAGTGTTTCATCCTTAAAAAGAATTCTCTCTGAACTTAGGCAAATGCAGAAAGCGTGTCAACGCGATCACAGGTCTAGGAGAATGCGTTTTGCGCATTCCCCTTAATCGATATCAGAATATCTCCCGCTAAAACATTTCAGTGTGATCCTCAATATCCTTGTTTCCCCTTATTGGCCGAGCAGAGCCAGTATGGCTGTCAGGGTCAGGACGGACAAAAGTGTCGAGATCACCGTGGAGGAAGAAACGGACGGGATCAGAATATTGTGAGTCTGGGCGACCAGAAACGAGAGGACGGCAACAGGAATGGCCGACCCCATGGTGGCGATCAATCGTAATTCGCCATCAATGCCAAACAAGGTCATCGCCATATAAGTCAAAAAGGGTTGGACGATTAATTTCAGGAATACCATGGTATGGCTAAGCCGGTCATCCCAGTTGAAAGACTGAGAAGCCAACATGCCACCTAAGGCGAAAAGAGCTGCAGGACCCGCCGAGTTTCCCAGAAAACGAATACTGTTGTCGAGAGCCTGGGGAATTTGGAAACCCAGAGTAGCGAGCAGAGCCCCTATCACAGCGGCTGCAACGACCGGATTTGCAAAAAGTGACTGACGGATGGACTCCCCGACTTTGTGCAACAGATTCCCCGGGGCCTTGTCATATTCGATAATCAATATTGTGAGGGGGAGAATCACGATCATGTCAATCAGCCACATGACGGTGAGGGGGACTAAAACCTTGTCGCCCATAATCAGCACAAGTGCCGGTATGCCCATCAGGCCGAGATTGGGCAGGGACCCGACACAGGCGATCATACTCGATTCCGCCGGGGCGTAATGCCATATCAGGCGCGCCAAAAAGGCGGCTGCAACAAACAGCGATATGATGGAAAACGAGTAGGCCCAGATAAAATCGAGAGCGATAACCTCACCAATGGGCTGGCGCACCATTCCTGAAAACAGGAGGGCCGGCAGGGCAAAGAAAAAAACAAACTTGCTGATAGCTCCAATACCGTCCGCCGATATGCGGTCTGTTTTAACGGCGATATATCCGAAGAGCCCGATCAGGAATATCGGGATGAGCGTATATAATATGTGAAGCAAGTTGGATGTTCTTTTTCTTCAGCTGCGAACCCCGTCAGGGCTGTCTTCGGGAGATTTCGAATACAAGTTGGAAAAAATGCAAACCAAGTGCCTGGATTCAAACTTGCTCCCGAAGAAAACAAAGTTGTTAAACGTTCTCCCAGTTGCCGCTTTCGACGGATTTGGCCACCGCTTCGAGGATGGCGACATTGCCGATCCGCTGTTCGTCGGTGAACCGGTACGTGCCCCGGCCTTCGACGGCATCGACCCATTCCACGATATTGGCGAGAACCGGATCCTTGGCGTCTAGGATGCGTTCATTCTGCTTGCCATCCTTGCCGCAGGTGATGAGATGGGTCTTGCC
>JBPCWG010000237.1:0-5176 GCA_051009705.1 Methyloligellaceae bacterium
CCCGATGATCATCGTGTTGAGATTTTTACTTGCCACTACAATTTTATTGATGCGAACCAGGAACCCAAGCGATGGGACTTGACCAACACCAAGCGATCCCAGCTCTGGGGATTCCCGGCCCCGAGAAGGTGGTTTTTCGAGGCGACACCATTCGAAAACGTTGATGTCAAAAAACCGCTCCTCGACGCTGATCCTATAACACTCGAAGATTTCCTGGAAAGCTGGTAGAGCCATGAGATTTGGAACAATATTCAAAGAGGATCGACCCGTCGCCATTGTCGCCGGTGGCGATGGTCGGGCACGCCTTCTCGCAGAGGTTAGCGTTGCCGCAGGACTGGGTGAGATCAATTCCGTACTGGAGTTGGTTCAGCAGAATGCAACCAAACCGGAAGTAATCTCGCGAATTGGCGAGCAAGTGGATCGTTTCGAAGGTTTTGAAACGGATCAACTGGATTGGGCTCCACCCCTGCCGAATCCCTCAAAAATTCTCGGCGTTGCATTTAATAATAAGGAACTGATGAAGAAGGCGCACCGGGATCCAGGTGTTCCGAATTTCTTCATGAAACCTCCTTCGGCCCTCCAGGGGCACAACAAACCGATTATCGTCGATCCCGACTGGGGGGCCGTTATACCCGAACCGGAGATCTGCGCGGTAATCGGACGACGCTGCAAGCATATTGAAGTAAGCGACGTACCGGAACACATATTCGGTTATGTCATTCATAACGATGTTACATCCCACGGGCTGAAATTTCAGAAGGACAGCATTGCCGTGACTTATGATAGAGACATGGCGCGTCCGGAATTTTACACCTGGCGCAATCTGAACGGCCCTGATGATACCGACGCTTACTATGTCTATCACACAAGGTCCAAGGGAACGGACACCTTCGGTCCCATGGGGCCGTGGATCACGACAAGAGACGAAATTGATAACCCAAATGATCTCACGGTTGTCGGTACTCTTGATGATGAAGAGTTTACACGGGATCACACGGGCAATTACAGATTTTTCGTCGAAGAGTGCGTTGCCGAAGCCAGCCGCTATTTTACACTGGAAGCCGGTGATCTCATCTCATTTGGAACCACAGGTAAAGGTGTGGGACGGTTTCCTCGCGGTCACAAAAGTCTGCTGATCGGAGAGGAAACCGGAACGATAGGTATAAAAATTGATCCACTGGGTCAGTTGAGCAATCCGATTGTACATAAGAAAGGGGGAGCCTGATGGTTCGATCTATTTCTCCGGCGAATGTCCCCCATCATAAAAATCCAATTCCGGCGGCGGCGATTCACAAAAATGTTCTCGCGAGCTCGGCAATTTCCGGCATCGATCCCAATACCGGTGAATTCCCTGAGAATAAGGAGGAGCAGGTTGCCCTTGCATATGAGCATCTCAATTCGATATTGAATGAAGCCGGGGCCAAACCTCAGGATATCGTAAAAATGGACCTTTATTTCGCCGATAAGTCTGATCGCAGCCTGGTCAATAAAATTTGGCTGGAGCTTTTTCCGGATGCAGATGCCCGCCCCGCACGCCACGCACATTCGGCAGATCTGCAACCCGGATGCATATTTCAAATTGAAATTCTGGCAATTCTCGACAACCGCAGTTAAGTACCATGGGATTGCCGGACAGGTTCGGAAGCTCATTCAACCAGTGAAAGAAATTCCTGGCGCGTAATACTGTTATCCCGAAAGCAGCCCAACATGCGGCTTGTCACCATGTCCGTGCCGCGCTTGTGAATACCCCGGGTGGTCATGCAATGGTGTTCGGCTTTTATAATGACACCCACGCCCTGGGGACTAAGTACCTTGTCAACGCAATTGGCAATTTGCGCCGTCATCTTTTCCTGAATCTGTAGCCTCTTCGCATAGGCATCCACAACCCGTGCCAGTTTGGAGATGCCGACGACATGACCGTTGGGAACATAGGCGACCCAAGCTTGGCCGATGATCGGAGCGAGGTGATGTTCACAATGGCTTTCAAACGGGATTCCACGCAAAACCACCATTTCATCATAACCTTCAATTTCTTCGAACGTTTTTTGCAGGATCATTTCAGGGTCTTTTTGATAGCCGGCAAAATATTCTTTATAGGCGTTAGTCGCCCGCTTGGGTGTTTCCAGTAATCCATCCCTGTTGGGGTCTTCCCCGGTTGAACGGATGATTGTTCGGAAGGCTTCTTCAACTTCTTCCTGGGAGGGGAGGGGCAAGTGCTGACCGTCGGAATTTCTTGTTGTCATGGATTTTTATCTTAAATGTGAATTATTTGCATGCGGGAAAGCGATAGCATAGGAGATCCATTTCCCCAAGGTCGCCATATCCCAGGACTGGTATTGGAAGCAAAAGCAATGTTTTTGAATCATTTGCATCATGGTCAAGAGCTTTTACGGATCAAAACGCTACTCGGATGTAAGTTTGCATGATTTATTTTCAACAGTCTCACTATTCCAGCTATGGCCGGAGGGAAAGTCCACCATCTTCTTTCAAGGACATGAGGACGATTTCAGATCTGACCTGGGCGACATATTGAAACGGCAAAAGTTTACGATGTACGAGATCGGCAAAATTCTGCAGGTTCCGGGTACGGATCAACAGAACATAGTCCGCATCTCCGGAAACGGAATAGGCCGCCTGTATCTCCGGGTTCTGATCAACAAATACCGAAAATTCCCGGGCGATGTCTTCGCTGTGTGTTGTCAGATTAACCCGCGTGATCGCCTGAAATTCATAGCCCAGCTTTTGCGGATGCAGCCGTGCCCTATAGCCTTCAATGATACCAGCTTTTTCCAATGCCGTACGGCGTCGTGAACATTGCGAGGGTGATAAATTGATCGCTTCCGAGAGCTGGGTATTGGTCAGATTTGCGTCCTGTTGCAAGGTTTCCAGGAGCGCGAGATCAAAATTGTCCATAGTGATATTTTGCATATTAATCTCGCCAGATGAAAATTTTGTGCAATTAACAGCGATATAATGACCATAATGCAAGGAAAATTCGCCTGAACTGCATTATATTTTCTCTAAATCAAACGATATTGATGGATGACCAAGGAGAATTGACGCAAATGGGACCATTTCCGCATGACGCGGCACCGGCCGAGATTTCAAAATCCAATCCCGCAGGAACTGATGGGTTTGAATTTGTTGAGTTCGCGCATCCGGATCCCAAGGCCTTGGAGCAATTGTTCCGAGCCATGGGCTATTCTCAGGTCGCGCGTCACAAAACCAAGGATATCGCCATCTATCGACAGGGCGACATCAATTATGTCGTCAACAAAGATCCCCGTTCACATTCCGCTGGATTTGTCGCAGAGAAAGGCCCCTGTGCACCCGGCATGGCCTGGCGTGTGGTTGATGCGCAAGTCGCCCTGCATCAAGCCCTGGACACTGGAGCGGAAGAGTATACCGGTTCAGGAAAGTCGCTCGATGTTCCCGCAGTGTATGGAATTGGCGGATCTCTCCTGTATTTCGTCGATACTTATGGCGCTAAGGGTTCGCCTTATGATCGGGAATTCGAGTGGATCGGCGAGAAAGATCCGAAACCCAGGGGTGTGGGTTTTTACTATCTTGATCACCTGACCCACAATGTCTACCGCGGCAACATGGACACCTGGTACAGGTTTTACACGGAGACTTTCAATTTCAAGGAAATACGCTTTTTCGATATAGAGGGGAAAGTCACCGGATTGTTTTCCAGGGCTCTGACCTCTCCGTGCGGGAAGATCCGCATCCCGATAAATGAAAGTGCCGACGACAAGAGCCAAATCGAAGAATATCTCAGAGAATATAAAGGAGAGGGCATTCAGCATATCGCTGTGGGCACAGAAGATATTTATTCAGCGACTGATGATATTGCCGCTGCGGGGCTTGAATTCATGCCGGGTCCGCCCGAGACCTATTATGAAAAGTCGAAGGAAAGGGTCAAAGACCATGCTGAACCCCTTGATAGGATGAGGAAGCATGGCATTCTCATCGATGGCGAAGGTGTTTTAGATGGCGGCACTACGCGAATTCTGCTGCAGATTTTTTCCAAAACGGTGATCGGTCCTATCTTTTTTGAATTTATTCAACGAAAGGGCGATGATGGTTTTGGGGAAGGGAATTTCCGGGCGCTGTTCGAATCCATAGAGGCGGATCAATTCGCCAGAGGAGTGCTTGAAACATCATCTTAAAGCGTCATCTTGAAGCGTTATCAGGCGTTCGAACCCTGTATCCAGCAATTGGGAATATGCTCCCTGTGTGTAGCCTTACCGTTGACAATGGTGGGTTGGCTCGTGGAGATTTTTTCTTCTACACAATCTGCGTCTTCATAGATCAATTCTTTTCTGTGGCTTGGTTCTCACGTTGTTGAATTTCGGCTATGTTCGCACTTCCCCCTCGACGGGGTCGTTGCTTCTTGGAAACAGGGTTATCCAGCCGGAAATTGATATGACAAATGTTGCGACACCACGGGCACTGAACCATATCGGCATAACAGTCTCAGACATCCAGAAAGCCATTTCCTGGTACGAGGAGGTATTGGGATTTCGCCGCATCATGGGACCGCGGCGGCTCGAAGCCAATCTGGAAGCCACCGGTGAGTCCGGACACGTTCTCGGTCCCCGCTTTCGTCGCGCTTTGCAAGCGCATCTTGTCACTGCAAACGGCGTTGGTCTGGAGTTATTCCAGTTTCTCGAGCCGGAAACGGAAACCCCCGATGACAATATGCAGTACTGGAAACAAGGCTATTGGCATCTGTGTTTTACGGATCCGGATATAGAGGGGCTGGTCAACAAAATTGTCGAGACAGGGGGGTATCAGCGCAGCGACATTTTCAATTTTGTTCCCGGTACAGATCGCAAACTCTGCTATTGCGAGGATCCGTTCGGAAACATCATCGAAATTTTTAGCCACTCCTATGAACAGACATTTGCCAATTGGCCGGATGAAGAAAGAGACGCAGATCTCTGATTGCGGTATTGAGCGGCCCCGGTGCACTTTGTTCGCGAATTCCACCAGTTTGCACATGCTGGGGTTTAAGTTATGATTTGGCTAACTGATCAGCAGCCAAGGTCTCGAGCTGGTCGAATTCAGGAACAAATATAGAGGTATTGCAGTTGTCAGAATTTGACGTATCCGTGTTGATTGCCGGTGGCGGACCGGTGGGGATGGCGCTCGCGACAGAACTTGGATATCA
>JBPCWG010000238.1:0-11126 GCA_051009705.1 Methyloligellaceae bacterium
GGTCCCATTGTTTTTGGTCCGTTGCCGGGAAAATCCCCCATCGAGAAACGAGCCGACGAAATAATGAAAAACAAGGCGGGGTGGCGCCAGAGTACGCTGCCGCTCAACTAGAGTTTCATTTTCAGAAATTCAATTCTTGTGACCCTTAACTTTTCAAATCGATGACCAGCAGGAAACTCGCGCATCCGGTGACTGGACCAGTCTGAACCAGGCCGGACCAGGCTCCACCAGGGATGAGCGGGTTTGAACCGATTGCAATTGTCACACCGGCAGCCCTCATTCATCAAAAATTCCCATTTGCTCAACAAAAATCCCGATATGTTAAAAATGTCTTGCCCCTGCCTTCATAGATTGTTCACCAAGATTGGGGATAGTCGAGCCCATGAAGAACTCGGCCCACATCGTATCCTGTCTGTTTGTATTTTTTCTGTTTGCCCGGATTCTGGCGTTCACCCTGTACACCATGATGTAAGGGCTAAATGCCCCTGCCGTCCGCATTCCGATAAAGATGAACACAAGCTGAATATCGCGTTCAAAAGAGATTCAATCCGAATCCTTATGATGTGAAGCTTAATTTAAAAGCTTTGAAAATTCGCGAGAGATGAACCCATGATACGACTAGTGCTTCTTATGGCCATGCTGACCCTGCCCCAGGGCGCATTTGCCCAGGCGAATAAAGTGCAGCAATGCGAAAAAGCCCTTGAAGTCACCTTGAAGACCTGTTCCCGGAGCAAGACCCAGTCAACAGCCAAACTCATGCGTTGTGTGGTTGAGGCGATGACCCGTCAGCAGTTCGAAAAGGATACGGACTACGCAGAGGTCGAAAAGAAAAAGTTCGAGTGCACGAAAACCTGACACGAAGACCTGAGTTGGTTCGGTCTCGGGATCAGTCAACAGCACCAGGCCTAATGCCAAACTCCGGAGCCCGTGTGTTCTCGTTCTTGCTGGTCCGCGGCATTCCTGACAAACGGCAATGCGAGGTCACGCCGTTGGCGTGGTCCCCTGTAATTTGGATCCGGCCTTTGACCGGGGCTACCTTTGGCCGGGGCTACCAGTGTCCCGTATTTTCCATAGAGGCCCAGGGTTCCTGCTTGGCCAGTGACGGGCCTTTCTGCAGCAGCTCTATGGAAATATTGTCGGGAGAACGGATAAACGCCATCTTTCCGTCCCGCGGCGGACGGTTGATCACAACACCGCTATCCTGAAGATGCTGACAGATTTCATAAATATTATCGACCTCGTAAGCCAGATGACCGAAGTTACGCCCTTCACCGTAATCTTCCGTATCCCAGTTATAGGTGAGCTCCAGCAGCGCATCCTCATTTCCGGGGGCGGCTAGAAAAATCAGCGTATAACGGCCATTGCTGTCTTCGCGCCGGCGAATTTCCTTGAGACCTAGCTTATTGCAGTAAAAATCGAGGGACTCGTCCTCGTCCTTAATTCGGACCATCGTGTGTAAATATTTCATCTATCTCTTTCTCCCAATTTAAAGCTGTTCATACCCTGTCAAGGACGGACCGTCGGAGCCGGTTTTAGATTTTTTTTAAAGCGTTGAAGAACTCCGATTCAGGGTCCCAAATGTTCGTTATTTTGGAAGCTAACAATATTTGTGCAAAACACAAGCACAGGCCATGTGATTCGTTTTATTCCCGCCGGTTTGGCCGTCAGATCGGCTGAAAATTGGTGCTTTTGGCGTCCAGAATCTAATTGAATTTTGATGCTTTTCTGCAACATTTTTTCGATACAGTGTGGAAAATCCTGTTGGAAAACAATCATCTATCGATGTTGCATTTCGCAGAATATTTGCTTTGTAATTTGTGGAGAAATCACTTCATCCCGAATTTTTGGTAGCGCACCGTGATCGCGGTGTTATGTTCGGTGCACTTAGTTTGTCCGGTTACTTTTTGTGAGGGCTTAGGTAATCGGAGCGGTTTTTAGTTAGCAGCGGGGGATTAGGTATGGAGGCGAAACTATCGCCACAGTTAGAAGACCTTTTGGGCGTAGAGGATATTGGTGATGAAGCGGCGGTTGATGTCTTTGAAGTTGCCGGTGCCATCAAATGGTTCGATGCTTCGAAAGGTTATGGTTTTATTGTTCCCGACAATGGGTTGCCGGATATTCTCCTTCATGTGACATGTTTGCGGCGGGATGGTTACCAAACGGCTTATGAGGGGGCTCGCGTCGTTTGCGAGGTTCTGCGACGGCCACGGGGACTGCAGGCTTTCAGAATCGTCGAAATGGATGAAAGTACAGCTATTCATCCGTCTCAACTGCCACAAAGAACGCATGTTCATGTGGTAGCCGAAAGTGACTTTGAACAGGCAGTCGTCAAATGGTTTAATCGGGTACGCGGATTTGGATTTCTTACGCGCGGTGAAGGAACAGAAGATATCTTTGTGCATATGGAGACCTTGCGCAGATTCGGCTTCACCGAACTTCGTCAGGGACAGGTCGTCCTTGTTCGATGGGGTCACGGATCGAAGGGACTCATGGCCGCTGAACTCAAGCCGGATGGGGCTCCGTCGAATTTCCCATCCTCGCACTGATCTTACAGACTCAAATTTCCGAATGATCATATGGCAAAGGTCCGCTTTCAGCGCGACCTTTGTCTTTCTGTTTGTGCACTTGACCTTTGTGCTGTTGTCCTCTGTTCTGTTCACCATGGCAATGCACAGTGATTCACTCAAGGCCCAGCCCCGGTTTGAAGCGCTCGAAATCGAGTCCGCAGCTGGCACGAACAAATCAACACACAAATTCCAGGTCGAAATTGCCGATACTTCCTCCACGCAATCCCGCGGATTGATGTTTCGCCGCAGCTTGCCCGACAACCAGGGCATGCTTTTCGAATACGACGCACCTCGGGAAATCTCCATGTGGATGAAAAACACCTATATATCCCTGGACATGGTGTTCATCCGCCAGGACGGCATCGTCCATCGCATTGAAACGGATACCGAGCCTTTTTCCGAAAGCATCATATCTTCCGGCGCTGACGTAACGGCGGTTCTGGAACTGAAAGCCGGAACCACCGCCCGTCTCGGGATCAAACCCGGAGACAAGGTCCTGCATCCCTTTTTCGGCACGAAGTAAGCTGCAATCTGAAGAGCGATGTCTTGGCGAGACCTGAGCCATTGCATAATTTTCAGGCTGGACCAATTCTGGAATTGGTAAGGTCTTGTAAACCATGAAACACATGTAATTAAAATTTTAATCAATTTGACACCCACACATCCTATATTGTGATTATAGAAGCTTATGGTCTGGTGGTTTGGTGGATTGCGATGATCTCCGCAAGGGATCTTGCAATATTTTAATTTTTTGAAGTTGTAACCGGCTGAACGATGAACCAAGAACCAAAAGAACTAAGTCGCACCGCAAGCGTCCGCGAAGTCCCTAATGCTTCCGAGGCCGCCGACCGGGAAATTCTCAAGCCGTCCGACAAGCGGGAAATCTGCCGTCGCCGTCAGCTCAAGGGTGGACAGATATCCTATCAGGACGGACATATGACTCTCGACTGCATGGTTCGGGATTTGTCCGACAGTGGCGCCCGCATCAAAGTCCTCGGTTCTGTTTCCCCACCTGACTATTTCAACCTGAAGGTCGAGCTCGACGGCATCTGCGTTGACTGCGAAGTGGTTTGGCGCGCCGGGCCGCTTTTGGGCGTGCACTTTGTGCAGCCTGTGAGGAAAATGAAGATCACCCGGTTGCAGGTGATCAATGCGCAGTCACAGCGTTCCAAATTGCGCAAAGACTGATATCCGCAGGATATTCCCGATTGTTAACTAGGATTCTTCAGGTGCGTCCGATCCGAACAGGCGTAGAATAATTCCCGTCGACAGGATCACCGGCGGGGCGACCAGGGTCATAAGCACCAGGAACCACAGGGGCTCATAAAACTGCACCAGGACCAGGAAAAACGTTCCGCTGATCAAAAATGTTCCGATGCCCAGATAAATCAGCAGGGAACCGGTTTCTTTACTGAAAATTTCGTGCATGACACTCTCGAGTACTCGCAGATCCCGAACTATCGCGAAACTATCGGTTGGTTAACGGGATTTGCGGAAAAACTCGCATATCCCGGCAGACCTTGTCTACCGGGATGATCGCCTAGCGTTAAAATGAGCTTCAGCCCAGAAATATCCCCCTGAGATATCCCCTTGAGCAATCGGCCAATGAGGTCCTCAGGACGCGTCATCTTCGGCCAGCCTGGCGGCCTGTTTCCACCGGTCCGGCCAGTCATCTTCCGGGCAGTATTTCAACAACTCGATGATCAGCGGCAGCTGCGCCGGCATGCAGTTGGGATTCTCAAACCAGTTTTCCAGAATGGCGACCGGTTTCCCCATGCCGTGGGAGAGTATTTCCTTGTAACGATGTCCGATGGACACCCGTGCCTGATTTTCCGCGCCTTCGCAAAGGGCCTGTTCCAGGGCCTGCTGGTTTTTCCATTCGTCAAGATAGGATTCAAGGGTGCGGCGTTGCTGGGCCGGGATATTCTTTTCCAGGTGGTCGGACAGGGAGTTCGCGGAAGCGGTTCCGTTTCCCTGGGTTTCGCTGTCCCTCACTATCCCGGACTGTCGCTGGTTTTGCCCCGTACCGGACCCGTCTGCGATAACGGTTCCGTGAGTTGTGGTCCCGCTTTCGGCGCCTTCCCCTGCCGAAGCGAGACTCATGGCCTTGGCCATTTGTGTATTTCCCATGTTCTGCGTTGTTCCCCCTGATGCACCCTCAACTTCGTGTCGACGATAATAGTTGATTCGATTGGACGCTTGCGCGTTTTCCCCAATAAAGCAGAAGCCGCAACTGTGATTTCAGGGAAATTGTGTTCCCGCTGCCGCACTTCGGACTTGAGAAGATTGAAATGATGAGTGAGTTTCCGCGCCTGTTGTTCATACAACACAAAAGCTCACCCTGTTCCGGTACAGTGCCGTCTCTGTCTCCGGAACCGGTCATTCGGCTGCGGTCAGGCGGTCTCTTTGTCACCGTTGGTGTTATTCGGGGACGCGCCGGCACCGGCCTCCATTTTTTCAGATCTGGGTCTATGGGCCAGCCTGTAAAACATCGGTGATGTGCGCAGCAGCGCCACAAAACCGGCCCGGGTCGGCAGCACAATATGAGGCCGCCTGACCATGCGCCAGAAGGCGGCGATCGCCAGCAGTCCGTGGACCGTGGAGGTAAAGGTAAAAAACGCGTAGGCATCGAACAGGCGCATCACCAGCGACGCCACCGACGGACCGAGCGATGCGCCGAGGGCGAAGAAGAACAGCAGTCCAGCTGAAATTCCAAGATGCTGGCCGGTTTTGACCCTGTCATTGGCGTGGGCCACGGACAGGGAATAAAGCGGCAGGGCAAAAGCGCCGAAGCAGAAAGCGCCGGCGTAAAGCGCATTGAATTCCGCCGGTTGCGACAGTGCAAGATACAGACCCGCCGCGCACGCTCCCAGGGAAGCCACGATCATGATCCAGCGGCGGTCGAAGCGATCCGACAGATAGCCGAAGGGATAAAGAAGTACGGCACCACCGATAATGCCGGCACTCATGAAAATGGCGACACCGGATACATCCAGGCCCACCTGGGTGGCGTAAAGGGGGCCGACGAGGCGGAAAGCGGAGTTGGTCAGACCGATGGCGAAACAACCGATACAGGCGATGGGGGAGACCAGCCAGATATCAGTCAGTTTGAATTTGAGGGCGCTGGGCAATTGTGGTCGGCTGCGGCTCGAAAGCGCGATGGGGACCAGCGAAATGCCGAAGAAGATGCTCAGAAGCGCGAATATCTGAAACCCGTCGATACCCACCGCCGGGATCAGGAACTGGGAGAGCGTCACGGTCGCCATGTCGACGGTGGCATAGAGGCTCAGTGTCTGGGCCCGGTGTTTGTTCGGTGTCGCATCGTTGATCCAGCTTTCCATGACCATGAACAGTCCCGCGAAACAGAAGCCGGTCAGCATCCTCAGAACAATCCAGACGCCGCTGTAAACGGCCAGGACGTGCATCAGGGCTGCTGCGGCCGCGAGGCTGGCAAGTGCTGCGAAGACGCGGATATGTCCGACCTCCCGGATAAGCCCCGTGGCAAACCAGCAGGCTCCGAGAAAACCGAGATAGTAAGCGGTTCCCATCAGGCCGACTTCAATGGTGGAAAAACCTTCCGCCTGCGCCCGCAGAGCAATGAGTGTCCCCTGCAAACCGTTGCCGGCAAGCAGAAGGGCGGCAGCCAGAAACAGCGGCCAGAGTTTGGAGACGAGGGTCATGGGTTTAATTTTTGCTGGTGGATTCAGTTTTTTAAAAAGCGATCCGGCGGGCCGGAATCACTTTCGCAATATGGGGAGATTTGTCGCCGATGACCAATTTAATTTTCGCATGGGAGATCTGATCTAATTGCATATGTCCGCGGCAGATCAGGTGCCGGAAAATTTCCGGATTTCTATCGGGTGTCGGCCAGGTTTGGCCGCCGGGTCATGAGGGTCAGGCCCGCCGTGATGATCGAAAGCACCAGCATGAGCAGCAGGACCTCGTCATAGGAACCGGTGCGGTCAAAACTCCAGGCGCCGATATAAGCCCCCAAGCCCCCGGCCATATGATGGATCATGGTAATCAGGCCGGTAAGCGTACCGATGTTTTTGGTGCCGAACGCATTGCGTGTAAACAGAAGCGTGAGCGGTGCCGTGACCAGAAAGGTCGAGCCGTAAAGCAGGGCAAAGACGGCGATGGACGGCAGCGACTGGTCCAGGTAGATCAGCGCAAAGACGGCGATGCGCAGGACAAAGCAGGCCAGCGTCCCATACATCGGTCCCTTGTAGTCGCCCCATAAACCGGCGCCGATAACGCCCACCAGGCCGGTCAGCCCCATGAGCGCCAGCAGGTTGCCGGAGAAAAAATGATCGACCCCCCGGTCCTGGGCAAAGGCGACGATATGGGTGGAGACGAAGAAGTCCTGAAACCCGCAAACGGCATAAATGGCGACCAGCAGCCAGAGATGCGGCGACCGCAGGCTCTTTGACAAAGAGCTTGTAACTGGCGGGCTCTTATGCTGCGCTTCGGATGATTTTTGCATCGTCGTCTCGCCCGGATTTTTGGAAATGCACAGAAGGACGATGGGCAGAACGCAGAGATTTACGATTCCAAGCCAGACAAAGGCCGTGCGCCAGTCCTGGGGATCGAGAAGCGAGGTCAGGAAGGCAATAACCACCAGCTGTCCGACGCTCAATCCGGATATGGCGAACGCATTGGCAAAGCCGGTGCGCCTGGGGAACCACTTGCTGGCCATCACCCCCACCGGGACGATGGAGGCGACGCCGCTCCCCATGGCGAAGAGACCGCCGTAAAAAAAGTAGGCGTGCCAGGGATCCTGTATCAGACTCATCCCGCCGATACCGACAGCGGAGAGCAGGGCGCCCACGGCCATCACCGTTCGGGGATGGCTGCGATCGGCCCACAGCCCGGACACGAACAGGCACGACGCGGAAATCACGAAAAATAGCGCCACCGCCAGGCCCAGCGGTTCCCGGTTCCAGCCGAGCTCGTCGGCAATGGGCTTCAGGGTCAGGCCGATAACATGGCGCGAACCCCCGGCAACGAAGAGCACGGCGAAACCTGCGGCAAGGGACAGCGTATCTTTTCTAAAGGCCAAGTTTCGGGAGTCCTATGAAAATTACAGTGTGGTGAATTCCGGAGTGAAAACCGGAGGCGGTAAAGGTGTAGATCTTCAGACTATCATGTTTACGCCGTTCGGTGTGGTCAGAGCAAACTGAATTCCATGTGGACCCTGGCGGATTTCAATAAAATCCGGGGGAGCGTCAAATCCTGTTGCGAGCAGGGCGGTTTTGAGGAAATCCGGGTCCGGATGGGTCAGCTGCAAATTCTGCAATACAAGTCCGCTCGGTGTCATTCGGGCCGCCGGGTGCACGCCTTCGGACAACTCATCTTTTTCGGGCCATTCAATGATCGCCGGAAGTACACCCTGTTCCAGGAGCGCCCCATCCGGTCTCGCGCCAAACTGCCAGGAAAGCGTGCCCCGGGACATCACCAGGGCTTCGCCGCCATCCAGTCCCGCTGACCTGAGCCCGGCCAGGGCCGCCATGAGGTCCGGTGATCGCGCCACCCAGGTGAGCGGCCGTGGACCTTCTGCCAGTTTCGCCTGTACTGCCGGATCATCGAGCCCGAACCACCGCGCCCGGCCCGGCTTTGCCGCTTGCGGATCGATGGCAATTAGCTCGATGTAGGTCGAGGCGTCGAGGGCGGCGACGCAATTATGGGTGCCCATCAGGTCATGCCTGCCGCCCGCGGGGAGGCGCAGGCCGGTCCTTGCCTCAAACCAGTCCAGACCTTCTTCCAGGGTCGTGGCGGCAAAGACCAGATGATCGAAGGAGGTGGGCATTTGTCTCATTATCTTCCTGGTTCCCCCTGCATCCGAACCGGTACTAGCGCGGAGCCAGCCTGATCGCGCCGTCAAGACGAATGGTTTCGCCGTTCAGCATATTGTTCTCGGCGATATGGCGAACCAGGGCCGCATATTCCGACGCTTTCCCGAGCCGCGACGGGAACGGCACCTGCGCCCCGAGAGCCGCCTGAATCTCCGGATCGAGCCCGGCCATCATCGGTGTTTCAAACAGGCCCGGTGCAATGGTGCAGATCCGGATTCCCTGTCCTGAAAGATCCCGGGCTATGGGCAGGGTCATGCCGGCAACTCCGGCTTTCGAAGCCGCATAGGCGACCTGACCGATCTGGCCGTCAAAAGCGGCTACAGAGGCGGTATTCACGATCACGCCGCGCTCACCGTCTTTGCTCGAGTCCTCGCCAAGGGGTTCGGCCGCTCCCATCCCTTCCGCCGACAGGCTGACGCAGTGGAACGTACCGATGAGGTTGACCTGCAGGACCCGGGCAAAGGCGGCGGCATCATGGGCGCCGCTGCGGGACACGGTGCGCTCCCCGTGGGCGATGCCGGCGCAGTTGACGAGTATCCGTTCCTGCCCGAACCGGTCGCGGGCCGCCGCCAGGCCGGAGCGCACGCTGTCCAGATCCGCAACGTCAACCCGGACAAAATGACCGTCGAGCTCTTTGGCGAGCGCCGTGCCCCGTTCTTCGTCGAGATCGAAGAGGGTGACTTTCACGCCTGTTTCCCCGAGCACCCTTGCGCTCGCAGCGCCGAGACCCGAGGCGCCGCCGGTAATGACGGCGGAGATTTGTGCATCCAGTTTCATCGGTCCTGTCCCTCATGTCGGAAAAATACATTAAGAAAAAAATCCTTGGATTAATCTTCCCCTTTATAAACAACCACAGTCGCAGAGACAATTGTCCCACACTCCGGGCCATGGTCGCTTGGTCAGTTGCAGTAAACTGAATGTCCAAAGGGTTCGGTGGTTCCGGCGGCCCCTTGAGACCGCCCGCCCCTGGAGACCGCCCACCCATGAAGACCGCCCGCCCCGTTCCCGAAAGTTTATTCCCTGTCACCGTGAACGTTTCTTTTGTGAACATTACTTCGGTGAACGTTACTTTTGCGCACGTTACTTTGCGTTCCTGCACATATATGTCTGTTCGTCGTCGAGGCCGTAATGTTCCCCGGCCACGAGCCCCACATCCCGGTTTGCGATTTCGCCTTCCACGCAGGCCCGCCACGCGGCGGTGGAACCGAACGTCCCGCGCCTGCATTTTTTCAGGGCCGCCGGAAGCTGGAAGGCGCATTCGACGGTCTTCTTGCACACGAGAATACGTTCCCCCGTCTGCGGCACCGTGGTCAGGACATAGTCGTCGTTGAATTTGAAGTCGAGGCTCTCCATGCCGTCTTTCATGCACGCCAGCCAGCCCTTGAAATTCTGCCATTCAGTCGTACAGAAAAGCCCGGCAGAGAGCCGCAGGGTGAAATCACAGGACCCCCGCGACTGCAGCGCCGGGGCAAAGCTCACCCCAAACACCGCAAGCAGGACCGTGACCAGGGCCAGATTCAGAAATCCCCGGGATAGAGTACGCCATTGGCCGTGCCGTCGAACCATCTTACCGTCCCTGTCAGGCTAAAACTATAGACCATGGGGTATTCCGGGGTAAGGGCGCTGGCCGCTCACAATCCGGTGTCCGGCATTTTTTGGCCCGGGGTCCCTTTTTGCCATTTTTTTCCCGCGCCAAATCTGTTAAAAGGTTGGCGAAATCCGCGACAGATCGAGGATTTCCGTCGATTTCCAAATGTCGGGGCATGGCGCAGCCTGGTAGCGCACCTGGTTTGGGACCAGGGGGTCGCAAGTTCGAATCTTGCTGCCCCGACCATGGAAGCCGGCAAACTCTCGGATTCAGGCGGTGATTGGAAGTTCGTCTGTCGGGAAAAAGTCGGCTGAGCGAAAGCCGGTGGAAGAAAATTCGGCCGAAGTCTGGAATATCCGGCATCTGGGAAAGTCAGAAATAGGGGAATGGCAAATATCATGATGGCCCGTATTTACAAACCCGCCAAAACATCCATGCAGTCCGGGCGCGCCAAGACCAGGGACTGGGTGCTGGAATATGATCCGGAAGTCGCCCGCGAAGTCGAGCCCCTGATGGGCTGGACCAGTTCCCGCGACATGAAATCCCAGATCCGCCTGCGTTTTCCCACCGAGGAGCAGGCCGTCGCCTACGCCAAGCGCAACGGGCTGGCCTACCGGGTGGAAAAGCCCAAAAAACGCATCCGCAAGAAAAAATCCTATTCCGACAATTTCAAATACGGCCGCCTCAATCCCTGGACCCACTGAACGCGCCCATTTGGCATGTTTATTTGGAACATTTTTTTGGAACACGGGAGGCCCGTGCGACCGGTGGTTTGCGTCTTGCCTAAACCCGGGTGATCGGTTAAATCCTTGGGCGCGGGCGGGAACCGGTCAAAACCTTCCCGGACGCGCCACAATCGATCCCGTAGCTCAACTGGATAGAGCAGCGGATTTCTAATCCGCAGGTTGCAGGTTCGAGTCCTGCCGGGATCGCCAGTAAAAACAAGAAGATGCTTAGTTTATCCCAATCCTAATTTGTTGCCCGGTAGCCGCTGGGTAGCCATTTGAGCAAACTCTCTCTTGACCAATGACAATTAGAAGCCGCTGAAGCAGGCTCGAACTTTGTGAAGATTTTAAACAGCATTGTCCTCCGGTTCCTTCTTCTCCGGAGGTGCTTCAT
>JBPCWG010000239.1:0-3390 GCA_051009705.1 Methyloligellaceae bacterium
CCCCATTTGCGCGCCTGTCTGTCGAGTGAGCATGACATCCTCAATTCAAACACCACGCAGGATGTATGGCGAAGTCTCCGGCCAAGTGGCTGAGGAATGATGCGCTGGGGGCGTGAAGATCCCCGCTTGCGCCACAATGCCCCAACGAAGGCAATGTCGCAGTCGCCCGATTAATGACCGGACGACTGCTATTCAGGAATGAACAATCCTGTTCATCGAGGGTCTCTTGTCCTGGCCCCCTAGGGGCATTTGGGCAGCATATTGTCGAGACATTTCCTCCACTGAAGGTAGACGGTCAATGCATGGATAGATGCGGCCGTCGAGGTGGAAGATTGCTGTTGACCACCGGATAAGCTGTTGGGGTTGGGAGGCTTGTGGCGTCTGACAGTCGCTGAATTCGCGCCACCTCCATTGTTGGAATTCGCCCCGGATTGACCTTTAAACCGCTGGGCGTCAGCGGATCCGATGGCCGAAGCCGTCAATAGCGTGAAGGCAACAAATCCAGATATGATTTTGCGCGACATCCAAATACTCCTTGTCAATTGCCGGCCTGCGCGTTAGTGGCGGCTCGGCAGGGGTTAGAACTGTGGAACATCCGGTTCGTCGTTTCAAAACCGCAGATGGTTCAATCCGTATTGAAAAATGTCAGAGAAATTGGAATTCAGACCGATGAACGCTTTTCCATCCTGGGGGCCAAAATCCGCCTGCAGCCGTCCGGGCACTTAGGGATACGAGGCGGAACAATTGCGGGTCGCCGGGCGCGGATTGTTACAACGACCGTCAAATAATCGCCGAAATCGGTGACTTATGCACGCATCATCCCCCGCGGTGATGTAACGCTGCCACATTTCCCAGCCATTGCTTGAGAAACATGAGAATCAATGCTCAATTGTTTAGAAATTCATGCCACAATCCGGCGTTCCGAAGTCAGAATATAAAGGCAGCCAAAGCAACAGAATAATGATACAGCCAACAAAAAAAATACTGAGACTGTGCATCGCCCCGGCTTTTCTTTTGATCGCTTTCGGGGTTGCTTCGATGCAGGTGGCAAATGCTCAGGGTGAGCCCTATACCCAGGAAGACGGGTCGCTGCCTGCCACCCAATATGTTCTGGATCTCGGTGTGGGAGCCATGTTCAAACCCAAATATCCGGGCTCCGACAGTTACAGTGTTTATCCGTTCCCGTTGATTTCGGTTGGCCGGTTTTATGTTCCCGGCCTGGGCCAGGTCGTCGATGGAACAACCGTTACGCGCGGTTTCAATATCTTTCCTTCGTTTGATTTCAATGGCGAACGGGAAGCTTCGGATTCCGCCGATTTGACCGGCACGAATGATATCGACTGGGCCCTGGAGCTCGGTCTGGGTGTGGGCTATCGTTATGATTGGTTTCGCGGATTTGTCGCCTTGCGACAGGGCTTCAACGGTCACGAAGGCCAGGTTGTTGATTTGGGTTTCGATGTGATCATGAATCCCACGGACCGGATTGAATTCAGGTTTGGACCACGGGCGACCTGGGGGTCGGACGATTATGTGGAAACCTATTTCGGCGTGACAGCTGCCGAGGCGGCTTTGAACCCCAACCTCTCGGCTTTCGAAGCCAGTTCCGGATTTACCACTGTCGGCGTGGCCGCGCGTGCAAGCTATTCTTTAAGCGATGTGACCACACTCCATCTGCGTGGTTCATGGGATAGATTTGTCGGCGATGCGGAGAACAGTCCCATTGTCCAGGCCGGCAGTGAAGACCGGTTTTCGGTCGGCGCCGGCATCAGCTACCGCTTTGCGTTTGATGTGTTCCGGGACAGATAGCCGGTATACCTGTTTCCCCTCATGATGTGCTTGTCCCGCAGGCGTTTCATATAAGCTTTCATCAACACGATCCTGGACACGATCCCCCATCGCTGCTCGTGGCGAACCGGAAACTAATCACCGCAGTTGCATTCGTGAATCGTGAGATTCGGTAGCCCGTTCGGGTCTGATCGAGACATCTCGCCACACGCTATGTATTCCTGGGCCTCACAATGTATAATGAGGGATTGAGTGGTATGCGGAATGAACGGCACCCGCGCTGGATACAGAAACAATCGAACAACACCCACGTGCGGGTCCAGTCTTGGGCGTAATTTCGTCCATGGGGGTGGAATTTCCGCCGGAGCATTGTGAACCGAACAGCCGATCGGAGTAAACATCATATGAAAATAGACCAGATTCATCATGTCGCGTACCGTTGCAGGGACGCCAAGGAAACCGTTGAGTGGTACAAGAAAATGCTCAATATGGACTTCACCCTGGCATTCGCCGAAGATCATGTGCCTTCCACCCATGAACCGGATCCCTATATGCATATCTTCCTGGATGCCGGGAACGGCAACGTCCTGGCTTTTTTCGAACTGCCGACGCAACCGGAAATGGGCCGCGATCCGAACACGCCCGAATGGGTCCAGCATCTGGCTTTTAAAGTCAAAGACCGCGACGAGTTAATTGCCTACAAAAATCATCTGGAAGAAAACGGCATCGAAGTCCTGGGTATTACAGACCATTCCCTGTTCCATTCGATTTACTTTTTTGATCCCAACGGACATCGTCTTGAGCTGGCCTGTCCGGATCCGGTCGTCGAAGAAAAAGCCAAACGCGCATCAGAAGTTCGATGGGAAATGCTGGAAGAATGGACGAAGACCAAGCGCGCCCCCCGACACGCGAGCTGGTTGCATGAGAATGAATTGAAAGACACCTGACGACCACAGATGCCCACTGAAATGGCGCTATCTGAAATCGCACTATCTGAAATGGCGCTTTAGAACAGGCGAGATCACCCATATGCGAGACATCCGGTCGGGCTGTTTTTTATTCTGAAATCTTTGAGGCATTTGATGTATCATCGATGCGTTCCGGTGCCGTCGCAGGCAACGGTTCTACTGATTTCAAGGCATTCGGTTGGAGACATCATGACGACAGATACCAGACCCTCTGCAGGATTTTATGGGAGTGAAGACTGTGATATTGCAGAATTTGCATCTCTCGTCGAGTGCGATGTCGCACGAAACGAAATCCCACGTGCTTCAGACGCGTCCGGGAATGTACCTGTCTACGAATCCGGTGAACTGGCCGCTTGCCTGATGCATACCGGCGAGCGCGCCGAACTGATGGCCGAATGGGCAAATATTTTACAATATGGCCCCGGCGCATTTGTTATCAAAAACGCCCAGTCCAATCATTCCGCCATAGATGCCGCAACCGCTGTTTACAACGACATTATCGACCGGGAAAAGGAAACTACCGGGGGAGGGGCAGATCACTTCGCCGCGGCCGGGAGCAATGACAGGATCTGGAACTCCCTGCAGAAACTATGTGAGACGGCGCCGGAAACCTTTATTCAATACTTCGCCTGTCCCG
>JBPCWG010000240.1:0-4328 GCA_051009705.1 Methyloligellaceae bacterium
GCTTGGAAATGACGTCATAGACCTCATGCAAATTCACAATCTTGTCGATTGGCGAACGCATCTGCCGGTTCTCAGAGAATGGAAAGATCAGGGGCGCATCCGATATATCGGTATTACCCACTATACGAATTCGGGCCTGGATCAACTCTGTGAAGCCATGACGGAGGAAATTTTTGACTTTGTGCAGTGCTGTTATGCAATCAATGCACGCGCCGCGGAAGATCAGTTGCTGCCAATGGCCGCGGAACAGGGGGTTGCCGTCATGGCCAATAAACCGTTTGGACAAGGGGGACTGTTCGCCTCGATTCGAAGGCATCCGCTCCCCGACTGGTGTGATGAATTCGATTGTTCGAGTTGGGCCCAGTTTTTCCTGAAATATATCGTCAGCCATCCTGCGATAACGACAGTGATACCGGGAACAAGCCGCATTGAATCCGCAAATGATAATGTCATGGCCGGATTCGGTTGTCTGCCTGATCCGGATCTCAGAAATCGCATGGCGGAATACTGGTCATCGCTCTAGAGATCTGCGGCGACAAATATGGAGGTCGAGTTTAAAGTGACGACGGAAAATAAAAATTCTAAGCAGCAGCGGGTCCAAAGCGAAATCATTGCGCTCCACAAGTTTCTCAGCGGCTGGTTGAGCGGAACATTGGGCAAGGGAGAGCAGGTTTTCGATTTGGGATTGCGAAGCCGTTTGGCACCCGGGTTTTCCAATATTCAGCCAGCGGGTGTATTTCTGACCGGAGAAGATCTGCTTGCCCAAGTCTATGCGGGGCATGGCAAGAGTCCAGGATTTGATATCCGCATAGATAATGTGCGGATAATCGATCATCATGAAAGTACGGCACGTATATCGGCAGTTTATGAAGAATATCAAAAAAATGCGCGAAATTCAGAACGTAACAGCAATGCCAGAATCTCCACCGTTCTTTTTCAGGAAAGTGCGCATCAGAATTTGACCTGGCTCCATATTCATGAAACCTGGCTGCCGGAAGTCAATCATGCGCCGGAACGGTTTGATTTTTAGAGAATGAGATAGAAGTGCCAAACTGTGATATCCGTCACTGTGTCACCGCGGGAATTGTACCATATGTCGAATATCCGAAGTCCTCTTAAAACAGGCTCTCTATTCGACGGGAATTCTTATGCGAAATCTTACGACAACGAAAATAAACCGACCGGTCCGGGAGCCGTTCATCCCCCGCAGGGGTATCGCGAGATTGAGGAAACCTTCTCAGCGGGTCATTTGGACGGGTGATGCCTCAACGGGACTTCGAATCCGACTTTCAGCAGCACCGAACCCTGTTCGCTCCTGAAGCGACCTGCGAACCGATATTTCTGAAAATTTGATCCTGCTGTCAAAGCCACTGGTTTCTGACTATAGTGACTTCGGTAGAAGTGCATAACAAGAGACGTATAGATGGCGAAAATTGCAGTAATGGGCGCGGGTGGCGTTGGTGGCTATTTTGGAGCTCGGTTGGCGGATGCGGGCAATGATGTTGCATTCGTGGCGCGCGGCGCGCACCGCAAAGCCATGGAGAAGAATGGTCTGCGCGTCCAAAGCCAACTGGGAGATATTCATCTCAACAATGTAACGGTCGCCGAGTCCACAGCCGATCTCGTACCCGTGGACTACATAATTTTTGCCGTCAAGATGGTTGATACGCAAGTGGCGGCAGCAGCCTGCAAAGAACTTCTGGGACCTGAAACGACCCTCATCACTTTTCAGAATGGTATTCAAAGTGCCTCTCAGGTTGGGGCGGTCGTGGGAATGGACCACGTCGTGCCTGGGGCAGCCTACATTGCGTCAGTAATTTCCGAACCCGGTGTCATAAAACATACAGGTAAAGCGGCAAAAATTGTTTTCGGTGAAATAAATGGAGGAACAAGTAACCGTCTGCAAAGGATTCACGAACTCTGCGAAGCAGCCGGAATTCACCATGAAATTTCGGCAAATGTAAATAAGGCCATTTGGTCCAAATTTGCGCTACTTGCCCCGTTTGCCGGACTGTCAACACTGACGCGTCAAAGAGCCCACGAATTACGGAGTAATTCGGACACGCTCTCTCTGTTTACCGCCGCCGCGCAGGAAATAATTGACTTGAGCAAAGCCATGAGCACGGGCCTGGATGACAGCGATCTGGATCAGGTTCTGGGAAATTTCCACAAAATGCCTGAGGACATGACATCATCCATGTATCATGATCTGATGGCCGGTAAACCCCTGGAACTCAACGGACTGTCGGGGGCAGTTGCCGAACTCGGGAGGCAGCACAATGTTCCAACACCCACCCACACATTCATCGCAAAAGCCCTGTCCGGCTACGCAACAGGAACTGATGGGCGATGAAGTGAGAACAGATCTTATCGGTGTCTCTCTACCCGGGAGTCGTTGAAGTAAAATACGACAGGCCCTTGAAGGCAATATTCCGTTCTGTCACGACGCCGCTAAATATTGACTTCATCAGCGCCTCCATCTGACCCTTTTTCTCGAAATACTGTCTGAATTCTATCATTGAATGTTCCAGAAGCGGTTGATTCTGCCAGCCGCGCATGACACCACCGACGAGATAGACACCGCCCCAGCTCCCGGTTGCCAGCACGAGATCTCCGGCAATCCGGCCGAGGACACGGGTGAATATACGTGTTGCCTTTTCCGCAGGAGAAAGCTCATCGGAATTCTGAAAGATCTCCATAGCCGTCATATTCGGAAATTCCTTACTCTCCATTCTGGCAATGTGGCTGTACAGATTTAAGAATCCCGATCCCGAGAGAATATCTTCGGCACTGAGGCCATTAGGGCCGAAACTCTGGAACAGATGGTTTTCTTCCTCCGATACAGCACCAAGTGTCACATGCCCGGCCTCTGTTGGTATCGCAATCCATCCCTGGTCTGTCGGTACGCAAACCGATGCCCCCAATCCTGTACCGATATTTAGTGCCAGCATGCGTTGGGTAGAGGAGTATCCAGTGTGCACTTCACCGATTGTCCTCAAATCATTTTCTGCCAGATAGGGAAGCGCGTGGGCGACGGCCTGAAGGTCATTGATAAGTTCAACCTTCACCCCGTTGAGGCTTGCCGAGATTTCGGCACGTGAAATTGACCAATCAATATTCGTCAGGTTGACACATTCGTCCTGAATTGGTCCGGCAGCTCCGATAAGGACCTCAGAGGGCGAATCATTCAGATCAATTTCCTGTCGATAGTGATCATAAGCTTGCAAAAAGCCGGAATGATTGGCTGTTGGGTAAGAGCTCACATGCTGCCATTGTCCAGGACTATCGGAACAGGCAAATCGTATATTCGTTCCTCCGATATCTGCGAGGAGGCGGAAGGCGGTCATGCAACCGCTCCAAGACGGGAATTCCGGAGCGCGGAAATAAAGGAATCGTGCCAATGGTGCGCATCATGTTGCTTGATTTTTTTGAACAATACTTTGTGTCGTTCTCTACGCTCGTCCCGCGACATGGTAATTGATTTCTGCATGGCCTCTGTCACTTCATCGACATCATAAGGATTGACAAGCAAAGCCTCCTGCAAGGCTTCTGCGGCACCGGCAAACTTTGACAAAATAAGAACGCCCGGATTGTCTTGTTCCTGGGCGGCGATATACTCCTTGGCAACAAGGTTCATTCCATCGCGAAGGGGCGTCACTAGGCCGACCTTGCTTGCGCGGAACAGGGCCGCAAGGACGTCTCTGGATACTGAGCGATGGATATAGCGGACAGGTGTCCAGTCGAAATCGCCAAAATTGCCATTGATCGCACCGGAAATACCTTCGAGTTCCTGGCGTATGTTGGCGTAGGCTTCCAGGTCCTCTCGTGTCGGTTGCGCCACCTGCATAAGCGTGACGGCTTTGTTGTTGGCCGGGTATATTTCAAGCAATCGTCCAAAGGCCTTGAATCTCTCGGGCAATCCTTTTGTATAGTCGAGACGATCAACGCCTATAATGTGGGCGCGGGCGATCGTCCGGCGTCTCAGATTTTCAATTTGCTGTTCCGCTTCGGGCGTGCGCGACATCTCGGCGAAGGCATCGACGTCTATACCGATGGGGAATACGTCGGCCTGAATTGTGCGGCCATAGGCGTGGACCCGGCCGTCCGTGAATATTTCACCTTTTTCCTCCTCAACAAGGTAGCGGTGAAAATTTGCGAGATCATTAGAGGTTTGAAAGCCGATGACATCATAGGAGGCCATAGAACGGACAAGCCATTCATGTTCCGGAGTTGCGGACAGAATTTCCGGTGGCGGAAAAGGAATGTGGAGGAAAAATCCGATCGTCTGACCGACATTTCTCTGTCGCAATTCTGCGGCGAGCGGGATG
>JBPCWG010000241.1:0-2934 GCA_051009705.1 Methyloligellaceae bacterium
CCGAGTTCACCGGCCAACCGCAATTATGAAGCCGGCTTCACAGCAGCGATGATGCTCAAGGATCTCAGACTGGCTGAAGAAGCTGCCTCCCAGGGGGCGGTCAACTCCCCCCTCGGAAACCGGGCAACGGAACTTTATCAGGCCTTCGCCGATGCAGGATTCGATCAGACGGACTTCTCCGGGATCATCAATGCGATCCGTGAAAAAACCGCCTGAATTCCCGGAATGTTGGACGGAGGGGTTGAAAAATGCCGGAATTACGCCGGATCGTGCAGAGTTGAAACAACTGTTACCAATAATTAAGCCTGTGGCTTAAGCAGATCTTAGCTTCGCTCCCCTAATGTGTGCGTTCTTAAAGTAGAACAAACAAAAACGAACGAGGCGAGTGATGAGTGTTGCCCTCGATATGGTAAAGGGTGGATCGTCAACTGAGAGCGAAGATCTCAAGGCGAGCTATTTGAAGTCTTTGAAAATGATTGAGCTGCTGCACAGGCTGCTGCTCGATGTGATTAAAGATGAATTCGAAAGATTGGGACGTTCCGATATCAACAGTGTCCAGGCACTGCTGTTATTCAATATCGGAGAGGCTGAACTGACTGCTGGAGAACTCCGTTCCCGTGGTTATTACCTCGGTTCCAACGTTTCCTATAATTTGAAGAAATTGGTCGATCTGGGCTTCATCCGTCATGAGCGGTCTGACAGCGATCGGCGTTCTGTCCGGGTTAGCCTGACGGAAGCCGGACTGGAAGTCTGCCGGATTGTTGATGGTCTGTACGAACGCCAACTTCTGTCTGTTGAGAAGGTCGGCGGTCTTGATAAAGATAAGCTGGATCAAATGACTTCTTCTCTGTTCCTTCTCGAAAGATTCTGGGCGGATCAGATTCGTTTCCGTCTGTAGACTTTCCACAGAACTCACATATTATTGTTAAGAAGGATGCCTTATACCTGTTTCAGACAGGTAAGGCTCCCTCTGTTTGTGTGTTCACATGCCAATATGTGATATTAAAAACACGAGAATTCTGCAATTTTTGAGATGGGGCAACTTTTAGGAAGATCTGCCGCCTGAAATCTCATAATCTGTTTTCAGCTCATTCCCGAATAACGATTTTGGAGGTGCGGGTTGGCTCTCCGAATTCGGCAATTTGCATAATTATGTTATTTGTTAACCATAACTGACTATGAAATTCATAGGCATGGAAGAGATCACGCCAGAGAGGGTTCGACTGGGGTCGGTCGCTGTGAAGGAGCAATAGCGGTGGTAAGATTGTCGAGATTGAATTTATTTGCGAGCTCCCTGGTCGTGACGATGTTCGCGTATTGTGCTGTGGTCACAATGCCAGCTGCTGCAGACACGGGATTCTGGAATTCCTTTCAATCTTCATCCACTCCGCGCTGGGATCAACCCTTCGACAGGCTGACTGCGCGGGAATGGGAAGCCAATCCGGCACGCGGTTATCCGACCCTTTCCAAGAAAAATATTTCGACCATGCGAGCGGCGATCAAGCGCTATAAGAAAATAGTCTCAAAAGACGGATGGAAGAAAATTCCCTCCGTGAAGCTGGAATCCGGTTCCCGCCATGATACCGTCGTTCCTTTGCGCCGCCGACTGGCTCTGACCGGCGATCTGCGTAAGGGCAGCTCTCAAAGCCGGGTCTTAGACTATCACGTGGTACGGGCGGTGAAACATTTTCAGGTCCGCCACGGTCTGACACCCACAGGCAAGGTCGACCGGGTAACTCTGGCAGCCTTGAATGTTTCTGCTAAAAAGCGTTTGCGGCAGCTCAATATCAATCTTTCCAGGCTCCGGACTCATTCAGCCAGTGCCAAGAAACGCTATGTTGTGGTCAATATTCCGGCGGCGCAAATCGAGGCCGTGGATAAGGACAATGTTGTAACCAGACATGCAGCCGTCGTAGGCAAGGTGGATCGCCGAACTCCCATATTGAAGAGCCGCATCCACGAGATCAATTTCAACCCGTACTGGACGATTCCGGCGAGTATTGTGCGCAAGGATCTGGTGCCGAAGGCGCGGCGTCTTGCCAAACGGGGCAAGGATATTCTGGCGACTTATAAGATTCACGCCTTCAGTGCCAATGGCCGTAAAATCAATCCAAAGAAAATCAACTGGAATTCGTCCAGAGTATACAATTATCGCTACCGCCAGGATCCCTGGGTCGACAATTCCATGGGCTTTGTCAAAATCAATTTCCACAATCAGTATTCCGTTTATATGCATGACACACCTTCGAAAAGCCTGTTTGGCCGCAACTATCGGGCGCAGAGCTCGGGATGCGTACGGGTCAAGCATGTAAAAACGCTGGTGAACTGGTTGCTGCGGGACAATTCTAAATGGTCGGCAAAGCGAACCGATAGTCTCGAAAAATCCGGTAAACGGCAGGATGTTCGATTGAAAAAACCGGTTCCCGTTTATTTCGTCTATATGACGGCCTGGGCTGATCCTAAAGGCATGGTGCATTTCCGCCGTGACCTGTATCGCCGGGACGGGGTTGGTAAACAGGCCGCCGTTTATTAAATCATCCGGCTGTTAACCGCGTCTTCTCATAAATTCATCTTTTGTTCCAGTCAAAGCCGTGTAGCAGGCCATGAACGTCTGTATTTCTAACGATATTCAACTTATTATGAACCTGCGACGGTTTATCTCGTGCCGGGAATATTGCCATTTTTCAGGTGTACTCGTTATAACTGGAAAGTTCCGAGGCTATCCCGGCAATATTTGAGGATTTGTCGAAATCCTAGGAAGACTTGCAGCAAACGAGATTTGTTGGAACCGTGGAAGAGAGATAATCGAGAAAGAGCCGTTCGGATGAATTACAAGAAACAGTTTTCCGAAGCTATAGCTGCGCTGCACGAGGAAGGTCGATATCGAGAATTTGCCGATATTCGTCGCCATTGTGGAAATTTCCCCGCAGCGAA
>JBPCWG010000242.1:0-4840 GCA_051009705.1 Methyloligellaceae bacterium
GGGTCTCAGAGCTGCGACTTGCCACTGGTTGGCGGCATAGTAGGAAATTCCGCTCAGGCCGACTTTTCCGTTCGACCAGGACTGGATACCAGCCCATTCAATACAATTGGCAAAATCTTTTGTCTCACGCGGACCCCAGAGTTCGAGGTAACCGGGAGATCGACCGGCTCCACGGGAATCGACCCTGACGACCACATAGTCGTGGGGCACCCATTTTTCCGGGTCCACCACTTCCCAGCACTGGTGAATATTGGACGAACCTGCAGGCACGTCAGGATGATTTTCACACATCAGATCCCAGCAGGTTTTATATATTTCCTCGAAGTGAAGGTCTTTTCCATAAGGGCCGTGGGACAGGATGACCGGATAGGGTTTATCGTCGTCGGGACGGTAAACATTGGCACGGAGCACATTCCCGTCATCCATCTCGATAGGGACATCCCAGTCTACGCGCATGCCTTCTCGAGCTTCGGTTCGAAAAAGATGATCATTTTCGTAAGATTGTGCGTTCATGATACTTGCCTTTCATTCAAGGGCGATAGCTGGATATTTTAACCGGTAGCGGCGCGTGCCTCGTCGACGAGACGGCAGATGGTCTGAGGATCGACCGGGTGGCTGTCGATTCGGACTCCAAAGGGGGAAAGCGCATTTTCAATGGCGGCGATAATGGCGTTGGCTGCAGGAATGGTCCCTCCTTCGCCGGCACCTTTTATGCCCAGGGAATTGAGAGGCGAAGGGGTTTCTTGATGGACAATGTTGATAGGCGGCATTTCTGTCGCAATGGGCAGTAAATATTCACCATAATTTGTCGACAGCGGTTGCCCCTCCTTGTCATAGACCATGCGCTCGAAAAGGGCATTGCCAATTCCATGGACGACACCACCAATAATCTGGCCGTCAACGAGCAGGGGGTTGATCATCGTTCCGCAATCATGGGCGACGGAATATTTCAGCACCTTTACATCCCCGGTTTCGATGTCTACCTCGACCTCGGCAATGTTTGTGCCCGAGGCGTGGGGGTGACCTTTCGAACCCTCGTAGGAGGTAGCTTTTAGACCCGGTGTAAAACCTTCCGGCATGAGCTGATTTGTCATGGGCGCGAGTTTAAATGCCAGCTCACCCAGGGTGATGCTGAGATTGGAACTCGGGTCGTTGGCCGGACGGACGATGCCGTCTTCAATGTCGAGATTGTCGGCATCGAGTTCCAGGAGCTGGGCGGCAAGGGCGATAGCCTTGTCGCGAACCTCCGAAGCGGCGGCATAGGCGGCGGGTCCAGCGGTGCTCGCCACCCGGCTGCCGACGGTGGCGACACCCAGCGGCGTCTGACCGGTATCCGCGGAACGATAAACAATATTTTCCATGGCCACTCCGAGGCGATCTGCGACGATCTGGGAAAAGGCTGTCGCGTGTCCTTGCCCCTGGCTGGCGGCACCTGCGAGAACGAGGATCTTCCCGCCGGGTTGAATTTCAACGGAAACTCCCTCGAAGGGACCGAGACCGGTATCTTCGATGCACGAGGAAACACCAATGCCGATATAGCGGCCTTCGGCAGCGGCGGCTTGTTGGCGGGATTTGAACTGATCATAGTCGGAGAGTTCCACGACCTTGTCCATGCAGCCATGGAAATTTCCACTATCATAAGTGATCGGTTTTCCATTTGGTGCTTTGTGCCCCGGCTGGTAGGGGAACTGGTCCTCGGTAACGAAATTTCTGCGTCGCACATCGACTGGATCGAGGTTGAGATTGTGGGACACGGTTTCGATCATCCGTTCCATAGCGTAGGCGGCATTGGGGCGTCCGGCACCGCGCACCGGCGAGTTGCAGGTCGTGTTGGTAAAGACAACGTCCATATGGACATCGAGCGCCGGCAGGGCGTAGGGCCCTGGAAGGGGCATTATCGCGGTGAACGGCAGAAGCAGTCCGTAAGGGACATATGCTCCATTGTCGACAATTGCCTTGCCCCGGACGCCGCGCATTTTACCGTCTCCGCTGGCCGCGACTTCCAGGTCCCAGACCATATCTCCCTGCTGGTTCGTGGCGACAAAATGCTCCTGGCGATCTTCTGTCCATTTTACCGGCCGTCCAAGTTTTCTGGCCAGCATCGGCAGCAGAATTTCTTCACCGTAAATTCCTGCTTTGGGTCCAAAACCGCCACCGACATCCGGGGCAATGACACGAACCTGGCTTTCATCTTCATCGAGGAAGCGGGCAATTCCCCGGCGCACCAGAAACGGCGCCTGGGTTGACGACCAGATGGTGTAGCCCGTGCCGTACGGATTGTATTCAGCGACTACACCGCGGCACTCCATGGAATGACAGGCCCCCCGGTGCTGCCGGAAGCGACATGAAAACACATGCTCCGCATTCTCGAAGGCTTCATCAATATCCCCAAACTGATTTTTGAGCTCGGCGACCACATTGTCAGGGCTGGCTGAATGGGCCAGGGGGGACTCGGAGGCCAGGGCTTCCACGCAATCCACGACGGCGGCAAGGGGCTCATAATTGACGATTATGCGCGCCGCGGCATCTTCGGCGATAGCGCGGGATTTCGCGACAACGGCGGCAATCGGGTCCCCCACATGGCAGACTTCGTCACGTGCGAGTAGCATCGGCAGGACAAGCTGCTTGATCAGGGGGGAGGGGTATATTTCGGTCAGGGGACGGCTGGCATATGGTTCTTCAAAATCGGTCATCCGGAAAACGCCGAAGACACCGGGGAGTTCAAGCGCTGCCGTCGCGTCAACATCAATTATTTTCGCATGGGCATGTTCAGAGCGGACAAAGGCGACATAGGCCATATTGTCGAGCCGAATATCATCTACATAGTTCCCATGTCCGGTAACGAGACGCGGGTCTTCGCTTCTTAGAATTTTTGCACCGATATAGCGCATGCCCATCTGTATTTCCCTCTCGTCAGCAAAAAAATTCCAGCGGGAATAATTTGCGGTTTCTCCATAATTTTTATTATCGTCATTATAGTTCACTTTTGGAAAAAATACACGCCTGCAGAACGGCAAATCTCTCATGAAATCCCCAGGCAAAGGTCGCGACGCCACCGGTATGGTTGGATTAGGATTCTAAAAACCTGAGAGCAACTAATTCGAGATGGAAACATGCTGAAATTGATCCGAAGTCCCCCATTCCTCGTTTTATCGGAGTAGAGTAAAAGTAACTCGGCAGCGAGGTTCGCCTCAGATGATTTAATCGCCGAACATCCCGTGTTAAAACCCCAGGCGCCACTTTCCCGATCAGGGTAATTGTACATTTTAAATCAATCGGTTAGGCTTGCTGATGGAATATGACATAGTATTTGTGGGCGGGGGTTTGGCAAATTCGCTCGCTGCCTACCGGCTCAAACAAAAGAGACCCGAAGTCAAGTTCCTGATCATCGAAAAAAACGGTACTCTCGGGGGCGAACATACCTGGTCATTTCACGACACCGATATTGCCCCGAAAAGCTATGATTGGCTGCAGCCCTTTATCGTGGCGAAGTGGTCGAAACAGCAAGTCAAATTTCCGGCGCTCAATCGCACGCTCAATGTGGGCTACAATGTCATCAAGTCCCGTCGCCTTCATGAAATTGCAGGTGCTGAACTGAACGACGATATTCTTTTCGGCAAATCGGTCAGGCATCTCGCCCGCAACCAGATTATTCTTTCGGACGGAACAAAAATAATTTCGAAATCTGTTCTTGATGGCCGGGGCTGGAGGCCGGATACGGGACTGGCCCTGGCCTATCAGAAGTTCGTGGGACTTGAAGTTGGGCTCAAAAATCGCCATCAGCAGGAAATGCCGGTAATCATGGATGCAACGGTACCTCAAATTGATGGTTACCGGTTTGTCTATATCCTGCCCCTCGATGACCGGCGCCTGTTGATCGAAGATACCTATTACAGCCCGAATTCCAATCTCGATCAGGAATTGATTGCCGATCGCGTAACTCAATACGCGGCTGACAAGGGCTGGGAAATTGAAACCGTCACCGGCCTTGAAAAAGGGATATTGCCTATCGTTCTGGGCGGAGATATCCGGTCAATCTGGGAGGCCAACGAAATTGGTGTCGGCCTCGCCGGTCTGGCGGCGGTCAATTTTAACTACACCACCGGCTATTCCCTGCCGGATGCCGTGAGGTTTGCGGAGTCGATGAGCGGCATCGAAGACTTCGCTGAAAACCAACTTCATGATTTCTCGCGCACCTATTCCCTGGATCTCTGGAGGCGCGGTCAGTTCAATCGGCTCCTGAACCGGCTCCTGTTCAAAGCTGCCCAGACTTCGGAGGAACGCGTAAACATTTTCCAGCGTTTCTATGGATTTTCCGAAGATTTGATTTGTCGTTTCTATGCTGGAAACTCAACCCGGTATGACAAGTTACGTATTCTCTCGGGCAAGCCTCCTGTGGGTCTCGTTCGGGCCATTCGCTGCCTTCCCGCGCAATCCGCATTTGATTAGATCGATTGCACATAGACAAACAAATGAGCAGATTAGTTTACGGTTGAATTTATGGATACCTTAGTCAGAGAGTGTCAGCAGAGAATCCGGAAAGGATCGAAGAGTTTTGCCGGAGCCGCCATGCTGTTTCCGGCCGACATTCGCGACGATACTTACCTGCTCTATGCCTGGTGCCGCTATTGTGACGATCTCATCGACGGCCAGGAATTCGGTCGCGTGCCGACAAAAACAGCGGCGGAACACGGCGACAGCACCAGTGTGCGTCTCGAACAATTGCAGCATCAAACCCGGGAGGCGCTCCGGGGGCATGCGACAGAGCCGGTATTTCTGGCCTTGCAGCGCGTGGTGCAGAAGCACCGGATAGCCAATGTTCATCCCATGGATCATCTTG
>JBPCWG010000243.1:0-3903 GCA_051009705.1 Methyloligellaceae bacterium
CCGTACTGCGGTGGCAGAACGAGCGGCTTCCCACGGGTGCGGCTAACTGGGGCAGGCTGTTGGTCCAGTCTTTCTTCAACAGCATCGGCGCCTGGACCGTCCTGGCCTGGGGGCAGCAATATGTGGAAAGTAGCCTGGCCAGTGTGTTGAATTCTACCTCGCCACTCTTTGTCTTTTTCCTGACCCTCTTGGTCACCCGCCATGAATCGGCCGGGCCTGTCAAATTCCTTGGTGCATTTCTCGGATTCGCTGGTGTTGTGCTCATCATCGGCACGCAAGCCCTGACAGGTCTCGGTCAACAGCTTGCGGGTCAGCTCGCCACTCTCGCCGGTGCCTTTCTTTATGCGCTGGCGGCTATATACGGCCGATATTTCTCACATCTCTCGCCTACCGCAACCGCTGCGGGAACGATGATCTGGGCCGCATTCGTACTCGTGCCCGCGAGCCTGGTGCTGGACCGCCCGTTTGACATCTCACCATCGGCAACTGCAATTTTTGCTGCACTGGTTCTCTCGGTGTTTTGTACCGGCGTTGCGTTGCTGATCTACTTCCGGCTGATCAGGACATTAGGCAGTCTGGGTGTCGCAAGCCAGGCCTATCTTCGCGCCGGCGTCGGCGTTCTCCTCGGGATTTTTGTCCTCGGTGAAAAGCTGACACCAGCCCTCCTCCTCGGACTGTCGGCCGCACTCATTGGCGTGGCCCTCATGAACTGGCCGGATTCAGGTCATCGCAATTCGGATCGATAATGTGATCCGTTGTCAAATTCCCGCATACCATTCATAGCCCCGGTCTTCCCAATAGCCCCCATGGCCGAGCCCGACATCGGCGAAGGAGTCGACGAAAGTGATGGAACGTATATATTTCGCCATCTTGTAGCCAAGCTGACGCTCGACCCGCAGCCGTAGTGGCGCGCCATTGGCGATGGGCAGGTCACGGCCGTTCATATCGTAAGCCAGAATGGTCTGCTCATGTATGGCATCAACAAGGTCGATGGTCTCATAATAGGCATTGCGGGCTCCGCGCCCGCGTTCGTCAAAACAGGTGAACAGCACATATTTCGCTTTCTCGGTGGGGCGAACCTCCTTGACGATCTCGGAAAAGCGCGCACCTGTCCATTGGGCAATGGAACTCCAGCCTTCAACACAGTCGTGGCGGGTAATCTGGGTGCGCGACGGCAGGCGGCGGACCCTTTCAAGATCATATTCGACCGGGTTCTCCACGAGACCGCCGACCTGCAGCCGGTAATTTGCAAACCCACCATCTGCGAGAGTGCGGTAATTCTCTTCCGGCGGATTGATGACCCCATTGGCCCGCTGGGGCTGCATAATGGCTTCCGATGGAAATTCCTTGGCCAGTGCCGTGCGTGACAGGAGCAGGCGCTGCGAACCGTATGTCAGATCGTTGGCCCGTTCCATGAAATTTCTGAGCCAGTGCTCTTCATTGGTCAGGTCGTCCAGGATATTACAGCCGCCAAGGGCCAGAGCTGAGGTACCGGCAGCTAGGCCCTGCAGGATCTGACGGCGTGTCTTTTTGTTCGGGGTCATCATGTTCATCCTATTCTCCCTCGCCCGGGCTGGTTTTGTACCAACCCGTGATGATCGATCTCAGCTCGTTGATGGGGCCGGCCGCGAATATCATGATGATGTGCACGATAAAAAATCCCATGAGAAGAACCATGAAAAGAAAATGCAGGGACCGGGCCGTCTGGCGTCCGCCGAAAATTTCCGTCAGAAATGGAAAAATCGCATTGGCCGCGGGAGACATGGTAAGACCGGTGGCAATCATCAGCGGAAACAGCACAAAAAGTACAATGGCGTAGGTCAATTTCTGCAGGACGTTATAACCGGCTGTATGATGGATGCGGAATCTCAGATGGTTGAGGAGATCCCGCGGCAAATGCCGGAGATCACGGATGCTGGGAATGAGGTCACGCAAATGACCGTTCACAAGACTGGCCGCCAGCCAGGTCACCAATGTAAAGAAAAAAATCCAGGCAAAGAACAGGTGGATTACCCGTCCAGTGCCCAGATCCCGGGAGGAAGGAATTGTCGCCCATTCAGGGAAGGCTTTGAGCACCGGGCGGGTTTCCGTGCCGGATACGCCGAGAACACCGGTGGTATCAAAGCGATTGCCGAAAATTTCCGTGTAGCCAGAAACTTTTCCGTCCTGTCGGACTTCGCCGATCTCGAGAACCGTATTGTCAAAACCGAATCCAGACTGGCTCCCTACATAAAGGGTGGGATGCGCATTAAATATCTGCAGCCCCGTGGTCATGAGGAAAAAGAGAGAGATTGCCCACAACCAGTGGGTCACCCGGGTCCACACGGACTGCCTGTAGACGAGTTGTCCTTTGCTGGCGGGCCTGGCTTCGATCGTAGGTGCTGAGCGCGTGCTTTCCCGTAACGTCATGGACGTCACTCCTGGATGGTTGAACTGGTAGTTCAAATATCGAACAGGCTGACGCGTTATTCCTCCAAAATTTGTAAACAATTCATCACAATTGTTAGGATTGGCGTGGAGTGTAGAATTTGGATTTATTTTTCAATCATTTAAGGGACACTTACCAAGGCAAATTCACAACTCGGGAGTCGTATCACCGACGGCAGGTGAATTCCCGTCAAGACAGGTAATCGCGAACATAGGTTTCTCGCAGTGCCGTTATGGGATCGCGGATTTTCGCACCATGTTCCTTCATGGCCGCATATTCCTTTTCGGACAGCGCTTCGGTTATACCCTTCCGGAAACTCTCGGTTTCCTGGGTGGTTTGCCACCAGGATTGAACATGAGGACGCTCGGAGATCCAGATGTCCAGAAGCTGCAGATAGGCAAGGCGGGCGACATAGGGCATGAGGTTGATATCGCCTAGACTCAATTGATCCTCCACAAGCCAGGTCCGGCCATCAGCGAGGGTCTCCTCCATGTCGGTGAAGAGCTTTTCGAAATTGGCGACGGCCTGGAACACGTAGGGTGATTCCGTCCCGAGTTCATAGGTAGAGGTATAACGGGCGCGGCGTTCCGGGTCGCCCACATTGCGGAATCGGGTTTCCCGTTGTTCCGGTGTCATTTCTTTCAGCTTCTGACGAAACATGGCGGAAAAACTAATCTCTCTTGCGCCTACAAAGAGGTGTTCGTCCACTGCCTTCGACCATTTGCGCATTTTTGTGCGGGACAAGGCCTTGTCGGGGACGAGGGCCGGTTCGGGGTACAGCTGATCGAGATATTCGCAAATGAGAGTCGATTCGTTGACGATATCATCACCATTGACAAGGGTCGGTACAACTCCCTTGGGATTGAGCTTCAGATAGGCGGGGCTGTACTGCTCGTTCTTGAAGAGATTGATATTTGTCGTTTCCCATTCAAGATTCTTTTCGTGCAGGGTAATAACCACCTTTTGAGAGCAGATTGAATTTCCAGCTTTGTAGAGTTTTAGCATAGCGCAGATATGTCCTCCCGTTCGTTTCCCTAGCTGCCTTGGGCTTCATCAGAAAGTGCCCGGGACGTCCCCAGCGCCGCCATCAGTGCGCCGCTAAAGTAGATCACCAGACCGGTCATTGTCATGTCGGAATAGTTCACCCTGTCCTCAACCTGTTGCAATATAAAAATCAGAAGCGGCGCCGTGGCTGCGATTGAAGCCACGGTCAGGGATGAGGTCAGGGAAACGGCGCGCTGGACCGCATAAATGGCGAAGGCGAGAACGACAAAACCGATCAGGACAGCCCAAACGAGATCCCCGGGGGCGACCGCGGATTTGCCATCGACGCCAGTAAGTGCGCCAAGGAAGGCAAGAACGAGGAACAGGGGAAAGCGGGCGACGAACTGGGTTGCCGGGGCAATTCCGGCATTGTGCAGTCGCTTAGAATACAGCAACATAAAGGATATGAGGGTGCCGGAAAGAGCTGCAAG
>JBPCWG010000244.1:0-3066 GCA_051009705.1 Methyloligellaceae bacterium
TTTTGGCCCGCACCAGTCGCTGGGCCATGGTTTCCGGTTTGTCCAGGAAAGCACGGGCAATCTCCTCGGTCGTCAAACCACCCAGGGTTCGAAGCGTGAGGGCGAGGCGGGATTTTTCTTCCAGAGCGGGATGGCAACAGGTGAATATCAGTTCAAGTCGCTTGTCGGGAATGACCGCTATTTCAGCTTCGCCACCAGACCGGTTTTCCAGGTCCAGCAGGTAGGAGATTTCAGCAGCTTTCGCAGCAAAGTTTTTATCTCTGCGAATACGGTCAATGGCCTTACGCCGGGCCGTCACGATCAGCCAACCCGCCGGAGATTGGGGCAGACCGGACCTGTTCCAATGCTCAATGGCTGCAACAACCGCTTCCTGCAGACAGTCCTCGGCGAGTTCTAGATCGCCGAGGGTTTTTACAAGGGATGCCAGAATGCGCCCCCATTCCTCACGCACGGTTTTGTCGATCGCCTGTTTAAGCTCGAACGGGGGCAGCATAAGATGTCATTAACTGTCGAAGATCATGATCGGCCGTACTTCCACACGGCCATATTCAACGCTGGGGATCATCGCTGCATATCTCACGGCTTCATCGAGATTCTCACAATCCAGCAGATAGTAACCGCCGAGCTGTTCCTTGGTTTCGGCGAAGGGGCCATCCATTATTTCGGTTTTTCCGCCGCGTTTGGATACGGTGGTTGCGGTGTTCACGGGTTCCAGGGCTTCTCCGGCGATGAATTTGCCATCGTCTTTGACTTGCTGGGTGAAATCCGCATAAGCCTTCATAAAACCACCGAATTCCGGCGACCCGGGCTGGGGTCCTGTACCTTCAGTCGCGTAGATAAGACACATATATTGCATTTTCTGCGTTCCTCTTTTTAACCAGAGCTTGGTGTACCTGTACACTCCAGACGATTGGGAAGGAGCAAAATCGACAGTGTCGGCAAAATAATATTTCTTAACTGTGAAATTTGTATAGATTCTAACACAAAGAATCCCAACTCCGAAGCGTATCCCCAAGCCGGGAGGCCGCTTTGTATCCGAGAAATAGAAAATCTGTAATTGAACGATGGATTGGGCTGGAGATAAACTTGTCGGCAACAAAAAGTTTCGGAAAAGACAGCCGGAATTCTCAAGATTGGCCGGCCCAGGGAGAAATGTAAAAATGAAAGCCATGAAAATCGCAGATATCCGGGCCCATGCCCTGCACGTTCCTGTCGAACTGGAAATGACCGCCGATGTAAAGGCGAATAGTCATAAAGTCTGTATCGTTGAAGTGGAAACGGATAACGGTTTAATCGGTCATGGACTTAGTTCCATAGGTCCGGTTTCGACCATTTCCCATGCGGTGGAGGTTGATGCCAAACCGGCCATTCTGGGCCTCGATCCGTTGAACCATGAACAGGTCTGGGAAAAACTCTATTGGACATTGGCGCCGCGGGGACAAACGGGTATCGCGGGCCACGCCATTGCCGCTATAGATCTGGCGCTTTGGGACATCAAAGGGAAATTTGCGGATCTCCCGGTCTGGAAACTCCTCGGGGGTGCCCGCGACCAGGTTCCGGTTTATGCGACGTTCGGATTCGGTTTCTACGATAGGGACGAACTTGTGGAAGCGGCCATTAATTGGAAAGCGGCGGGTTTCAAGGGGTTGAAAATGACGGTCGGAAATTCCGCCTTGCAACGGCGCGATGAACCTCGGCCTTTGGCGGACGTGATACGCAAAGACGTGCACCGCGTGAGTGCCGTTCGGGAAGCGGTGGGCAAAGATGTAGAGCTTTATATCGATGCCAATTGCAGTCTTGATTTTCCCCATGCCCTGGAACTCTGTCACCACCTCGAATCCCTGGAGCTGAAATTCTTTGAGGAACCCATCACTCAGAATGATGTACGCCAGATGGCCGACCTGCGCCGGAAGACATCCATTCCTCTGGCCTGCGGGCAGAATGAGGGCTTGGCCTTCCGCTTCCGGGATCTGTTAATCAACGAGGCGGTCGACGTCGTCCAGCCGAATGTGGTGATCTCCGGTGGGATTACACAATGTGCCAAGATAGCCGCCATGGCATCCGCCTTTAATGTGCCGATCGACAATGGTGGCGCCTGGCCGTACCATAATCAGCATTTGCACGCGGGCCTATCTAATGGCGGCCTTGTCGAATACCATTATTCGTCGGTGCAGTGTTGTGAAAAACTTTTCAAGAGGCTTGGAGAACCCAAGGACGGGTGGCTACAGCTTCCAGACAGGCCGGGACTCGGTTTTGACCTTGATGAGGAAGCCCTCAAATCATTTAAAATTTAATCCACAGAGTCGATTCTCTACTGCCGTGTTTCACTGAATTTCAGTGCGAAAAGCAGGAGTCCCGACCCGACGATGCCCGCGAGGGCCAGCCAGGCAGCGGAATAGCTTCCTGAAAGATCCAAAATGAAACCGAATATCGGGGGACCGATAACACCGCCCAACGACCAGGCCATGCTGCGGTAGCCAATGGCCGAGCCGGTGAGTTCCGGCTCTACGGATTCGACCGCGGCGGTAATCATCAGGGCTGCAAAACCGGCGATGGTGCCGCCCATGACAAAAGCCAGAATACCCAGGTAGAAGACGTTCCAGTCGGCGCTGACCAGAGTTGCGATTATCATTGACGTCATCGCTACACTTACAGCGAAGAGGATCATCGGCTTTCTGCGTGTGGCAAGAAACGTATCACTGATATAGGCAAATCCGACACGGCCGGATGCTGCTGCAATCTGGGAAAGCGCCAGGCAGAGTGCGGCGACCGGCTGAGAGGCTTGCGCTGCCTCCCGCAGAAACAGGGTCAGGTAGGTATAAAACGTTGCCTGTCCCATATTGAAAGGAACGGAGACCAGGCTCAAAACGTTGAGCCTTTTGCTCTTCATCATTTGGAAAACGTCGCTTTTAAAAGTTGACCGGCTTTGTCTTTTGTCACCTGTCGGCAGGCCGAAAAAACATATAGCGGATGTCACCAGGCCCAGTGTCCCCAGGACTGCCAGAATTATCCTCCAGTCCATGAGCACCGCCGCAGCTCCCATGAATGCGGAAACGACACCGCCCA
>JBPCWG010000245.1:0-3361 GCA_051009705.1 Methyloligellaceae bacterium
GGTTCAACCGGGCCATATTCTTTTCTGAGATTTTTGAGTTCAATTTTAGCCATAAGTCTTCACCTTCTGACCATGCCGAAGCTGAAACCACGCGCAAGGTGTTTGCGGATTATGATACCAATAATGATGAGGGGAATTGTAATTCCGACGGCGAGGGCTGCCTGACGGCCATAGACCCGACCTTCCGAAGACCCCTGATATTTCGACAACTCTACAGGCAATGTGACAACTTCCGTTTTAGAGAGGATGAGAGCCAGTAGATATTCCGACCAGGTCAGAATAAGTATAAAAAGGAATGTCGCCACAAGTCCGGACCGGACGAGGGGCAGAACAACCTCGAATATGATGCGCCAGCGATTAGCTCCGAGAATTTCCGCCGCCTGCTCTATTTCCCTGGGAACTTCGTCGATGAAGCTTTTCGTCATCCAAACCGCATAGGGCAGCGTGGTCAAAAAGTAAATGAGCACCAGGCCCGTAATCGTGTCCAATAAGCCGAGCGCTGCGTAGTAAAGGGAAAGCGGCGCAACCACGACAATCGGAGGGACCATTCTCAGAACAAGGAGTTGAAACAACCTCCCCTCGCTTAGTATCTGGTAGCGTGATGCGCCATAGGCAATTATCGAACCAAATGCGACAGCCAGCGATGTTGATAGAAGGGCAATTACCAGGCTGTTGCGCAACGCAATCCAGGGTTTCTGCAGGGATTGAATATAGGTATTTTCTTCATAGCTTGCGAGACTGGTCCAGACATTGAGATAGTTCGCAAGTGTGGGCTCATCGGGCCAGTAAACCGGTGGCCATGCAAACCAGTCCTTATCCGGTTTGAATGATGTCGCAAACATCCAGAAAATAGGGAATATGACGATAAGCAACCAGAGCGACAAAAGAAAATAACGGGTAATGTTATATGTCAACTGTCTCCGCGAACGTGTCATGACTGTCCCCCGTCCGAAGAATACATGCTGTCGAGAGATCTTTTTTCACGCTGCAGCACTTTTATGGCCAGCAACACGATAACGACCATCAGCACCAGGACCACGTATGACATGGCGGCTCCGCGGGAGACATCGAAATACTGCCAGGTGGTCAGAAATATATAAACAGGTATAGTTTCCGTCGCCGATCCCGGCCCGCCCTGGAACAGCGCCCAGGTCTTGGGAAATTCGGCCATGGCTTCGAGAAAGCGCAATATCAGGGCCAGGAGAATAACCGGACGCAACAGGGGCAATTGCACTTCCCAGAATATTTTCCAGCGGGATGCACCGAGAATTTGTGCCGCTTCCTGCGGTTGCGTCGGCAGAGCCGCCAGCCCGGCCATCAGAACAATGAATGTGAAGGGTGTCCAGTTCCAGATCTCCATAATCATTACTGTCGTGAGCGCCAACTGGGCATTCGTCAACCACAACGCATTGAAATCGGTGCCCAGTACTGTACTTATGATCCCGTTAATCGGTCCTTTTTGATACAGAAGCATTTCACCGGTATAAGCGATCACGATGGGTACCGTGAGCATGGGGAGAATAAAAAATATATAGTAGATACCCTGTCCTCTGAACGGACGGTACATAAGCAGCGCCAGACCAAATCCGATAACAAAGCAGCCAAGCGTCGATCCCAGTGCGAAAAGCAGGGAACGGACGATAGCCCATCCAAGACGCGGATCAGTCAGCACTTCCTGAAAGATTTCAAGTCCAACCCATTCAGCCTCCCACCAGCTACCGAGATATATTGTGTAGGAATTGAAGGAAAAATAGAGCTGCACAAACAGCACCGGCATCAACACGAAAGCGAATATTAAAATAAGCGGTGTTAAGACCGACCACTTAAACCGCCGCGCATTTTGAGCCTGGGTTCGTGCAATAGGTGCCGAAGTCGTTGCCGTCACGTTGAAATATCCGAACTCTCACCGAAAGAATAATCCGAGTGCATCAAGCCTGAAATGACACCCTTCAAGATGTGGGGAGGGGGCGCAGAAATCCCGAGAACGGAAGCGCGCCCTCCCTTTAATTCTAGCTTGGCATCACAGCCTTGTAACTCGCAAGATCTTTCGAGAGCTTGCGCTTACCGATACGCCGGATAATGCCTTTCCAGTCTTCCTCGGTTTTCTTGAGAACTTCCGAACCCTTGATCTGACCTACATAGGCTTCAGACAGGTTCTTGGCCAGGGTATCCTGGAACTCAAGGTAACCGGTCATATAAACCGGAGGTGAAGCAACTTTCAGATTGGATTCAATCGCTTTAACACCACCGGGTGTATATGCTTTCTGAACCACCGGACTTGTCATATGTCCCTTGTGCCACGGATCATGGAAGGTGTTGACCCTGTCGGACACGATCGCCTCACTGTTTTTCAGTGTTGCCCACCAGAGCGCCATGTATGCCGCCTGTTCTTTTCGCGGGCTATGCCGGTTGACCAGGATTGCAGCGAGAGGAGAGGAAATCGAACGGTGCATCAGCTTGCCGCTCTGTTTCGAACCAGGCACCAGACCATACGTCCATTTACCGGTAGTGGAAGATTTCTTCGGATTTTCCGCCAGTGAAATAATACCATCCCAGTACTGACAGGCAAATGCCTTGCCTTTTACGATCCGCGGGATCATTTGAGGCGTACCCCAACCCGGTGCTTCTGGGTGAGAAACGTCTTTCAACGCCAGATAGTAGTCCACAGCATATTGACCCGCTGCCGTATTCAGCGTCGGGTTCATATCATCATCAAATGGGAATCCACCGGCTGAGTAGAAGTACATATACCACCAGGTCACACCATTCGCACGGTTTCGCAAATTCGCACTTCCCCACATTTCCTTGTCGGGATTGTGGAAGAATTTCATCAGTGCAAGATCGTCTTCCCAGGTTTCCGGATAGGCCATTTTCTTGCCCATCTTGTCTTCAAACATTTTCTGATTGTCAGCATTGTCCATCAGGTCCTGACGGATAAATTCCACATGCACGTTACCGTCAGTGGGCACGCCAAATGTCTGCCCCTTATATTTCATGAAACGATCATAACCGGCAACCGCATCAATCTTGAATCCGGCTTTTTCCATGTACTTGTCGAGAGGTTCCAGCAGTCCGGCCGAGGACAGGGACGGAATCATGTTTGAGTCGACATGGAAAAAATCGAATTGGGGGGAGCGAGAAAGTGCTTCGGCCATCGCTCTTTGTGGAATATCAAAAATAGAAAGATCCTGGATATTTCCTATTCCAATACCAGCGGCTTTTTTGAATTCTTCCGCAGCACCCTGCATCGGAGTCATGTAGTTTGACCAGATCATGCCACTGAGGTCGGCTTTCTTACCGCCGGCGGCTTTGATAATTCTTTCTTCTTCCGTGGCAGCCAGAGCTGATCCCAGATAAGCTG